>JAILKX010000009.1 GCA_024693415.1 Bacilli bacterium | reverse complement strand
GAAAAAAGGTTTATTGATTCTTGCTTCCGCTTCCCTCACCCTCGCCGGATGCTCGTCCGTCATGGCCAACCTTGACGCCGAGCCCGCTTATCTCCAAGCCGGCGACACCAACACCATCTACCTCGTCCTCAGCAAAATCGGCCAATACTCCGGCACCCAGCCGGTGAAGGAGACGATTGAGGACAAGTTCCTCGAGAACGCGATCGTCTACACCGCCGAAGTCGGTTCAGCCCTCCCGGGATCCGACGAAATCACCGCCACCTCGGGCGCTGAATTCCAGTCATGGGTCAGCTATGACGGCACCGGCGCCCTCACCGAATACACCACCGTCCCCTCCGAATCCGGCAAGATCCTCTACGCCTACTTCGGCAATAACGGAAGCGGAACTTCCGAAACCTCGGGCGGCCAGACAAGCACCAGCTCCTACCTCGATGAACCCTGCACCTATACCATCACCGGCATCCCCGAATGGATCACCAACGATGGCTGCGTGATCTTCGCCTGGGTCTGGGGCAATGGCGAGAACGGCGCCTGGGTCGACTGCGTCTATGGCGACGGCGATACCCCGACCTACCTCACCTTCGACGTCGATCATGAAATGACTGGCTGCCTATTGGCCCGCTGCGCCGAAGGCACCACCGAGCCGAACTGGAAAACCACCGGTTCCGCCGCAGGCCGCGTCTTCAACCAGACCGAGAACATCACCCTCACTTCCGGCACCTACAGCTACGCCTGTGCCACCTGGAAGGAATATTCCCCATCATAAGTTCGCTTAAGCGATCTCTTCAGGCGTCGGATCACCCCGGCGCCTTTTTTGATCCAATAAGGAAATCCACGCGACCCATATACCTAAATTCCTTATCTTTGGCCCCTGCCCGAGCTAAAACCTTTAGCTGTCGGGGCAGGTCCTCCCGCATGAGGACACAGTATGGCCGGTTTTGGCGAATAACGCATATACGCCCCCAACGGAATTGCTTTCATTAGGGACTTGCAATGTCCTCATTGATGGCGATATGGCTTGCTGACCGCGGCGGCCACCCTGACAGCTGCCTGTGCAGCTCTGGCGGCCCCCAGGGGCCCGTAGAGACGCGTTTGGGCTTGGAGGTAGATTAATCCCTAGGCATGCCTTTTGGCTCTTAGAAGGGCTTCTAGGGGCCAAATTGGCCATTTGCATATAAAAGAAAAGCACCCAAGCCATCTAGGGCCAATGGGTGCTCCCTCAAGCTTAATGGATAAGCTTTATTGGACTGGTTTTTCGACAGCCTCTTTTTCGAGGCTCTCGACGACTTTTTCGTCCTCGTCCTTCGGGGCGGGGATCTCCATGGTCTCAACCTTCTTGTCCTCGACTTCGCGCATCTTATCAGAGATGTGGAGGCACACGCCGAAGCCGGCAAGTGCGAGGATCGAGAAGAGATAGGCTAGGAAGGACAGCGTTCTGTGCTGCGAAATATATGCAGCATATTCCGCGGACTCCTTGGATAGGCCGCCGAGGACCGCTTTGTCGAATTGGGCGTAGACGTTTCGCGACAATCCGTAGAAGACGAGCGATACGGTCATCAACACGCCGACGACAACGACGAATAGGAGTGTTCTCATTCTTTTATTCATAGTGAGCTTCCTCCTTCGTTACTCGGCGTCTTTGTGGAATAGGATGTTGCGTTCGGTCTCGACGTCGAAGAAGTGCATGGCCTTGCCTTCGAACGTGATGTAGAGAGGTTTTCCGGTGACAAGCTCTTCCCTTTCCTCGTCGCTGAGGTTGAGGGTCGGGACGCGGACGATCAGTTCGGTCTCGTTTTCGGTCAGGACGTGGAGGTGATACTCGAAGCCCATCATTTCGTTGACGAGGATGGTCGTCTTGATGGTGTTCGGGCCGGCCTTCTTGGCGATGGCGACGTGCTCCGGACGGACGCCGAGGATGACTTCCTTGGCGGGGACGTTCTTTTCGGCGAGCAGCTTGCCCTTTTCGCCGTCGACTTCGATCTTGGCGCCGAAGGGGGCGACGTAGTACTTTTCGCCATCTCTGGAGAGCTGGCACTTGAAGGTGTTCATCTTCGGGGCGCCGATGAATTCCGCGACGAACAGGTTATCCGGTTTGTCGAAGACTTCGGCCGGGGTGCCGACCTGCATGATGAAGCCGTCCTTCATGATGACGATCCTATCGCCAAGGGTCATGGCCTCGGTCTGGTCGTGGGTGACGTAGATGAAGGTGGTGTCGATCTTCTTGCGGAGCAAGATGATCTCGGCACGCATCTGGTTACGGAGCTTCGCGTCGAGGTTGGAAAGCGGCTCGTCCATCAAGAAGACTTTGGAGTCGCGGACCATGGCGCGGCCGATCGCGACACGCTGACGCTGGCCGCCGGAGAGGGCCTTCGGCTTGCGGGTCAGGTACTGGGTGATGCCAAGGACTTTGGCGGCCCAGGTGACGCGCTCGTAGATCTCATCGTTGGTCATCTTCTTCTCGCCTTTGAGCAAGCGGAGAGGGAAGGCCATGTTTTCGTAGACGGTGAGGTGGGGGTAAAGGGCGTAGTTCTGGAATACCATGGACACGCCGCGATCCCTCGGCTGGAGGTCGTTCACGACGACGCCGTCGATCTCGACGGTGCCTTCGCTGATGTCCTCAAGGCCGGCGACCATGCGGAGGGTGGTTGATTTACCGCATCCGGAGGGACCGACGAAGACGACGAACTCCTTGTCGGCGATGTCGAGGTTGAATTCGTGGACGGCCACGACATTGCCATCATAGATTTTCTTTACGTTAGTTAGTTTGACAGTAGCCATAATTCAGTGGTCTCCTATTATCCTTTGACAGCGCCACCCGTAACGCCTTCGACGTAGTACTTCTGCAAGAACATGAAGAGGGTGATGACGGGGATGGCGACGAGCACGCCGCCAGCACAGAAGTGGGTGTAGTGCTTTGCGATTTGGTCTTGGGTCAGCCAGCTCCATAGACCGACGGCGACGTTGTATCCGCTCGGTTCGCCGAATGCGATGTACCTTGCGAAGATGAAGTCGCCCCAGGGGCCCATGAAGGCGGTCAAGACGGTGTAGATGATGATCGGCTTTGCAAGCGGCATGATGATCTTATAGAAGACCTGGAAGCGGGTCGCGCCGTCGACGCGGGCGGCTTCGTCCAAGCTCTTCGGGATCGTATCGAAGAAGCCTTTGCAAACGTAGTAGCCCATACCGGAGGATGCGACGTAGACGAGGATCAACCCGCCGAGCGCATTGGTTTGGGTGAGATTCATCATCTTCAAGACCTGATACAAGACGACCATGGTAAGGAAGCCAGGGAACATACCCAAGATGAGCATGATGTTCATCAAGGCTTTGCGGCTCTTGAAACGGAAGCGCGACAGCGTGTAGGCCATCATGAGGACCATACCGGTCTGCAGGACGGCGACGATGAGCGCCACGATGAAGGTATTGAAGTACCATTGGGTGAAGTTGCATTCAGGGGAGAAGAGGAACATGTAATTGTCCAGTCCTGCTTGACGCGGGAGTAAATAAGGAACCTGTGCAGTGCTCTCTACTCGGAACGATTGAAGGACGATGAATACGAACGGCAGGATCCAGATCACGGAAATGATGACCAACAGGATGTGACCAAGCGTATTCCCGATCGCCCTAGAGGCTTTGAGGCCCATGGAAGGTTTTTTAGCCATTATGCGAAGTCCTCCTCGTTCTTGGTTGACGGAATCACGTTGTAGACGATGGTCGAGAGCAACGCGACTACGATGAAGATCAAGATGCCGATGACGGCCGCGAGCCTATAGTTGGTGTCGTCGACGGTCAACGAATAGAGCCAGGTGATGAGCAAGTCGGTGTGGCCCGAGCCGCCATAGAGGTTGATATCGGTCGGGGCGCCGCCGGTCAGCAAGAAGATAACGTTGAAGTTATTCATGTTGCCGGTGAAGCTCGTCAAGAGGTACGGTCCGGTAACGAACAGCATGTACGGCAAGGTGATCTTGAAGTACTGCTGCGCGGGGGATGCGCCGTCGATCTTCGCGGATTCGTAGAGGTCGGCGGGGATGTTCATCAAGATACCGGTCGTGATGAGCATGAGGTAGGGGATACCGATCCAGATGTTGATGATGATGACGGTGATCTTGGCGAGCCACCTATCCGTCCAGAACGGAATCGTTTGTCCGCCCATGGAGGAGATGATGCCGTTGATGATGCCGTCGGTGGCGAACATCTTGGAGACGTATAGCAACGAAATGAACTGCGGGATGGCGATGGAGAAGACCAAGATGGTTCTCCAAAGCTTTTTGAGGCGGATGCCCTTCTTGTTGATGAGCATGGCGACCATCATGCCCAAGAAGTAGTTGGTGAAGGTCGCGAAGAACGCCCACACGAGGGTCCAAAGGAGGATTTGCCCGAAGGTCGCGCCGAATGACGCGCCGCCTCCGGTCGTCCAGGTGAAGAGCTGTCCGAAGTTTTGGAAGCCAACCCACCCAAAGAGGTTTTGTGGGGGCTGGTGGTTTTTATCAAAGTCGGTGAAGGCGACCAAGATCATGAAGATGATTGGCAATACGGTGAAGACCGTGATGCCGATCGCAGGCAGGGCGAGAAGGGTTTTGTAGAACTTTTCGTCGACCAGCGCGCGAAGGTCGTCTTGGGTTTTCGTAAGGCAACGCTTTTCTTTGAGAATCTCTTCGTTGATGTGGTTTTGCTGGATATTGAGGTACCAAGTGAAGACGAACGCAACGATGAAGAAAAGGCTTAAGACGCTATAAAGAAGGATCAAGAAGGAGTGATCGTGCGTCGTTCTGACAGAGACGTAATCGCCTAGCTGGTAAACTTCTTCGGTTGTGGCGCCGAGTTTTCCTAGCGTAGCGAAACTGGCCAAATACTGTCCGCCGAAGAAAACCATGTAAAGGATGAATACAACTTCCATCGCGAAGAACAGAAGACCGCGTAACCACTGGCCGCGCATGAAGCTGCCGAAACCCATGATCACATACGATACTTTAGTTTTCCAGTCGCCATGGATGAAATACAAAACTATGTTCCTAAAGAAATTGACAATCCCCAAACCGAGCTTTTTGAAGAACAGGCCGATCTTGATGCCGACGTTTTTGAAGAAGCCGGGGATGGAGGTGAAGAAAAGAGCGAGTTTATACGCGAATCTCTGCCATTTGTTTAGGTGCAAGTATTCTAAACTATCGAGTCTTTCCATATTTTCTCCTATTAGAGGAAAGGGGTCGGCGAGTATTTAGTCGCCGACCCCTGAGCAGAATTCGAAAGGCCGTGAGGCTATTCGATTATTTGTCGAGCATGCCGTCGAGGGCTGCGTCGTAGAGATTGAGGACGTTCTTGATCTGATCGTCGGTGGCGGCGGCGCCAAGGTCCTTCAAAGAGGTTCCGATGGAGCCAGCGGTGTCCCACCAAGCGCCAGGGAATTGTCCCTGCGGCTTAGCGTATTCGTTCTGCGCGGCAAGGGCGACGAGGGCCGGATTGGCGGCAACGGCTTCGTTGGCCGCGGCGGCCTTGTTCGAAGGTCCCCAAGCGACGGCGTTGAATCTCTCGAGCTGAGCTTTTTCAGCGGTGAGATATTGGGCGGTGCGCTGGCAGATAGAAGCCTTGAGGCTGTCCTTGGACGGCTTGACGCCGATCAGCTTGTTGCCGGAGAAGGAGCCGGTGTGGTAGCTCTTCCCATCGACGGTGAAGGAAGGAAGCGCGGCGGCGCCGAGATTGTCGCCGAGGGCCTCTTTCGCAGCGGTGTAGTCCCAAGTTCCGGAGACGACGGCGCAAGCGTACGGAAGCTCGATTTCCTTATCGTCTTTGTCTTTGCCTTTTCCGGCGAATGCGGAAGCGGCCGAGCCGTCGACGTACATCTTGTTGGTGACGACTTCGAGGAGGCCCTTCGCGCCGGCCAATCCTTTGGTGGCATAGGTGTCATCGTGAGCGGTGAACTTACCGGCAGCATTGGTGGTCCAGACAGAGTCTGCGCCGCCGCCGTAGAAGAAGCCGAAATTGTACCAGGCGGAGGAACCGTTGAAGTAGACATACTTGTTGGCTGCTTCGGCCTTGGCGAGGACTTCGGTCCAAGTGTCGATGTCGTCTGCGCTGAAGATGGACTTATCGTAGTAGAGGAAATAGCCGTTGTCGGAGGTCATCGGGTAGGCGACGACTTTTCCGCCGAAGGACGCGGCCCTGATGGCGCCGGAGTCGTTTTCGTCTTCGATCTTTTCAGCGGCTGCGCCACTGACTTCGGTGAGGGCGCCAGCGGTGTAGAGACGGGCGAGCTGGTCCTGAGCGAAACCATAGATGTCGGCGCCGGATTCAACGTCGGTGATCATGTTGCCGGCTGCATCGCCTTCGCCGACCGGCGAAACGGTGTACTCGATGGTGGTGCCATCGTTCATTTCGGCTTCAAGGGAAGCTTTCACCTCGGCAAGCTGGGTCTTGGTGAGGTTAACGATATTCTCGGCAACCCAAACTTTGACGGCGACGGTCTTTCCGTCAGCGCCGCTCTCCGCGACGGATGATGCGGTGGAGGCGGGGGTGGAGGTGGAGGTGGAGGTGGTAGTTCCGCCACAAGACGCAAGAACGAGCAATGCGCCAGTAAAAGCACTACCTAGTATTTTTCTTTTCATCAATAAAACTCCTTTCGTTAATGATGGGGAGGAAATAGCGCCTATCGGATCGCTATTAAACCCTTTTGATGTGAAAATGATAATACGGTGTGTAAGCGTTTGCAATATTTTATCCACCTTTAGGTGGGGAAAATAATTATCGTTTCTTTTAAAAATATCGGCGCGCGTCAATCAAGCCTTTCGTGCCCGCAAATTGTTTCGCAATAAGTCATAAGGAAAAGCGCCCGCGGGCGGCGGACGCTTCCAGTATCGGTCATTGAAATCCGAGTTAAGCTTTGCGGAGAACCACAGACTGGTTGTCGGTCAGCGTCAGGGTTCCGGTGATTTTGCCGGTCGCCACATCTCCGACATTGCTGTAGATCATCTCATACTCGTCAGTGCCGAGGTCAAAATCGGCGCCGTTTAGACAGTGGATGACTTTGATGTAGTTGCCGCCTTCCGCGGTGTTGTCAATGGCGTAGGATATGTTGCCACTCGGATTGTCCTGGCGCGAATACACGAGCACATCTTTCACGCTTTCGGTGATTTTGCTCCTCTCCGATAGGCGGAATTCGGGGTTGTTCTTACGAAGTTCAATGATGTCGCGGAACTTTTCGAACACCTCAATATTCTTGGCCTTAAGAGCGTAGTCCATATTGTTGACGGAATCGCCGGACTTATAGGAGTTATGCTCGTAAACGGTTTTGCCCGAAGCATCCGTATAGGCTTTGCTGCGGAGGAAGTCGTCGCCTTCTTGGAAGAATGGCACGCCCTGGCAGGTGAAGACAACCGCCTGTGACTGCGTCGCCATTTTGACAAGGTCGCGCTCCTCCCCGTTGGTTTGGATCAATTGGTCGTGGAGGGTGTTGTTGTCGTGGCAGGAGACATACTGGATGACTTGTCCGGGCTCTGGCGCTTTGACGGTGCTTAGCGAGAAAACGCCGCTGATGCCGGCCTTAATCGCCATGTATCCTTTGTTTTCGTTACCTTGGACCCAAGCGCCGGTCCATTTGTTGTTTTCCATGAAGACCGAGCCTTTCACGCCATCACGCAGCTGATCGTTGAAAGCGCCGACATAGATGCCTGCTCCAGCGAAGTAATCCTGTCCGAGCGAATTCTGAACGGTTTGCTGCGTCGAGAGCCTGGTCGCACTTGTTCCGTTGGTCAAAGCGGAGGTGCCGCCGGTCCAAGGCTCGCCATAGACGCGGATGAGCGGATTGATTTCCTGCATCGCGCTGTAGACGTCGATCATGGTCTGATTGTCCTCAAGGCCCATGAGGTCGAAGCGGAAACCGGAGAGGTGGTATTCGCTGGCCCAGAAGGAGACGGAATCGACGATGAATTTGCGGACCATCTCATGGTTGGAGGCGACTTCGTTGCCGCAGCCGGAACCGTTGTAGTAGTTGCCGTTTCCGTCGATATGGTAGTAATAATCCGGAACGATGAGGCCGAAGTTGGAATTCAGCGTCTCATAGGTGTGGTTATAGACGACGTCCATGTTGACCCCGATGCCATAGGAGTGCATCGCGAGGATCATCTGCTTGAATTCTTTGATGCGGCAGGCGCCATCGGTCGGGTCGGTCGAATAGGAGCCCTCGAGTGCGTTGTAGTTCTGCGGATCGTAGCCCCAGTTGTAGTTTTCGTCATCCATCGTGGTCTTGACGTTTGCTTCGTCGACGCTCTTGTAGTCATAGACCGGCTGGATCTGGACGGTAGACACGCCAAGCTCTTCGAGATGGTCGAGGCCGGTGCTGACGGTGACGTCGCCTTCGGTGTACGAGGTACCTTTTTCGGCGAGGCCCAAGAAAGTGCCGGGATGCTCGACGTTGGAGTTCGGGTTGATCGTCATATCGCGTACATGTATCTCATATATTGAGGAATCCACGGCGTTCGGTGCGGTCGTTGGAAGGGTGTCCTCGTTCCATCCGGCGAGGTTATCATTGATTTCGGAGAAGTTAACGATCATGCCGCGGCGTCCGTTCAGGCCCGCGGATTTGGCATATGGGTCGACCGCTTC
>JAILKX010000203.1 GCA_024693415.1 Bacilli bacterium | reverse complement strand
GTCGGGTTTTTGCCCTCGTCTTCTTTGTAATTCTCTGGGCCGCCTTCCCCGCATCCGCCGCCGGTGACGAAGGTGAGCTGTTCGGCGTTGAGCTCGACGCCTTCTTCTTTGGCCAGCGCGAAGAGCTCTTCGCTGCTGTGGCAGCTTTTTGCTTTGGCGATCTGCTCTTCGCTAAGCCCTTTGAGTAACTCTTTCTTGTCCATAGTAAGTACCTCCGGTATTTCTTCAAAGACCTTAACGATTTTATCGTATCCCCATTTCGCGGGGAAGCATATTTTGCGTATGGGCGCAAAGTGCGCAACAATTGGTTCCATATGCTCGATGTGTGCTAAAATAAAGGCGGTATGGTACCCTCGATAATCCTTTTGGCCCTTGGAGCCGCTATGTCGGTCGTTTTCATCATCAGCAAGGTGGTGAACTATTCCCTCAAGACGATCATCTTCAAAACGATCGCCTCGTTGTTCTTCGTTGCCCTAGGCATCGTGAACATGGCTTTGAATCCGAATGGTCCCTTCCTATTCAAGCTTTTCACGGTGCTTGGCCTATTCTTTGGGATGCTCGGCGATCTGCTGCTCGGCTTCAAATACATCACCACCAAGACGAAGAACATTTGGATCTTAGCGGGCATGTTCTCCTTCGCTTTCGGGCATATCTGCTATATCTTGGGCCTATTCCTGGGCTTCTATACCAAAGGCGAATATCTGTTCCTGATGCTGCCTTTCATCACCGCGACCGTCATATCGGCGCTATATTTGCTCATCGCCCCAAGGTTAGGCGTCGATTTCGGCAAGATGATGGCTTTCGGCATCTTCTATCTCCTGTGCCTGACCACGATGGTTTCGGCCGCCATCTATATGACCGTGCTGCATAGCTTCCTCGTTCCTAGTTTGATCATGTTCTTGGTCGGCGCTTTGAACTTCATCGCAAGCGACTTCATGCTTACGGGTGCCTACTTTAAGCCTGGGCAAAGGTCGAAACCTTATATGGCAATCTATTCGGTCTTCTATTACGTCGCCCAATTCGTGATCGCCTTCTCGATATACTTCTTGGTCTAATTCGCATACACGTCCCCCACGGAATTGCTTTGTGATAAGGACACGCGAAGTCCTCCTTTTCGGCGATATGGGGCTTGACCGGGGGTAGGCACCCAGAGCAGGTTCTGATTCTGCTCCGGCGCCGCCCAGGGATAGGAAAACGCCTATGGCAAATGGGGGGTTTGACATAGGCGTAAAGGAGATTAGGCGTTCTTGCTGTGAAGGAGCTTTTGGAGGGTGGCTTCGAGCAACTCTATGTCGATGGGTTTTGCCAAATGGGCGTTCATGCCGACGTCGAGGCATTTCTGGGCGTCTTCTGCGAAGGCATCTGCGGTTAAGGCGATGATCGGGATTTCCTGGGCGTCTAAGCGATGGAGGCCCCTGATGGCGGCGGTGGCTTCGAAGCCGTTCATGTTGGGCATCCTGAGGTCCATCAATATGACCTGATAGTAGTTCGGTTCATGGGACTTGAAGGCTTCTAGGGCTAGGACGCCGTCTTCGGCGACGTCGACGGTGCAGCCGCGGTCCTCGAGGACGCTTCGCATGATCTCGGCGTTGATGTATTGGTCTTCGGCGACGAGGATCCGCATGCCGTCGAAGTTGATGTGGGTTGATTCTAATGTCGGGGTTTCGGCTTTGTCGGTGAAGCCGATGAGGCCCTGGTATAGGGTCGACTTGAACAGGGGCTTCGGGATGAAGCAGGAGACGCCTGCTTCCTTCGCCTCGTCCTCGAAGTCATAGCCGTCGTAGGCGGAGATGAGGCAGATCGGGAGGGTGGGGCCTATGGCCTTCCTCAGCTCTTTGACGAGGTCGATGCCGTTAGACTCCTCGAGCATATAGTCCACGAGTATTGCGAAGTAGGGGTTGGCCTTGGCTTTCTCTAAGGCTTCCTTGGCGGTAGTGCAGTATTCGCCTGCTGCGCGGAGCTCTTCGAGGATCTCGACCGTGCCGCGGCAGAGGTCTTCGTTGTCGTCGACCACAAGGACCCTTAAGCCTTCTAGGCTCAGCTCGCCGTCGTCATTGAAGGCCTCGAAGTCTAGGGTGATGTGGAAGGTGGTGCCGACGCCTAGCTCGCTTTCGAAGGTGATCGTTCCGCCCATCATGTCGACGATGTGCTTGACGATCGACATGCCTAAGCCGGTGCCCTGCGTCTTGTGGATGCGCTTGTTATCCTCCCTCTCGAAGGAGGTGAAGAGCTTGGTCTGGAATTCCTTGGACATGCCGATGCCGTTATCCTGGACGATGAAGTGCGTCAAGGCGTGGCCTTCGCCTTTCTCCGAGGGTTCCTGATAGATGGAGAGGGAGATCTTGCCTTCGTAATCGGTGAACTTCATCGCGTTCGAGAGCAGGTTCAAAAGCACTTGGTT
Source organism: Bacilli bacterium (assembly GCA_024693415.1). Next base: position 8,385 of record JAILKX010000203.1, on the reverse strand, counting down.
GATGCGGACCTCGTCGGCGTAGATGTTCTCGCTTGAGATGTTGCCGACGGTGACGTCGAACTTCTGCCTCTTGTCCTTGATCGAGGGCTTCACGATCTCGCAGATCGAGTCGACGATGTCCCTAAGGGACACCTTCGAGTAATTCAAAACCAGCTTGCCTGATTCGATCTTCGACATGTCGAGGATGTCGTTGATGAGGCCTAATAATTGCTTGCTCGATAGGTCGATCTTGTGGATGCAGTCGATGACTTTATCCTTGTCGTCGATGTGGTTCTTGGCGATCTCGCTCATGCCGATGATCGCGTTCATCGGGGTGCGGATGTCGTGCGACATGTTGGAGAGGAATTCGCTTTTGGCTTTGTTCGCGTCCTCCGCCTTCTGGCGTTCGACCTCGAGTTGCTCGTTCTGCTCGTTGATGATGTCGAGGTTCTTCTGGAGCTCGATTGCGTTGGCCTGCTGCTTCTTGGAATTCGAGTAGGAGACGAAGGCGAAGACGCCGCCGAGGATGAACATCTGGACCAAGACGACGAACAGGATGATGACGGCGGGGTTGCGGGCCAAGAAAGCCTGGAACGAGACGTTCTGGTAGCGCGAGGTGACCCATTTGCTGTCGAGCATCTTGATGAAGCCCTCGGTCTGGAGTTTCTGGATGACGGCGTTCAGCTTGTCGCATAGGGCCTGATTGGTGGACTTCAAGGCCATGCAGCCGTACATGTAGCTCACCTGGTAGCTAGAGACGATCACGCCGCGGGCGTTGAACTGGTCGACGAACGAATTGCCGACCTGGATCGGGCAGATGATGTAGTCGAGCTCACCGTTTAGGAGCATCTGGAACATGGTCTCGTAGCTCTTGATCTGCTTGATCTCCATCCCGAGCTCGTCGAAGCTATTGTAGGCGGCGACGCGCTTGTTGTAGAGCTCGCCGACGTATTCGATTTCGTCCTTTCCGTAGACGACGTATTGCTTTTCGTCGGTCGGGATGGTCCCGATCAGCTCATCGTCTTCGAGGATCGCGTTGGATTCCATGTTGAGGATCACGTCGTAGGTCCCGTCCTTTAGCCCTTTCTGGCAATCGTTCCAGTCGAGGAGCTCGAGGTCGAGGTTCATCTCCATGCGGTTCGCGACTTCGGCGATGAGCTCGACGTCGAGCCCTTGGTATTCGTCATCCTTGATGTAGGAGAACGGCTCGTAGTCGGAGTCGGTGGCGACCCTTAGGGTTTCGGAATATTCGTTGCGGGGCTTGATGGTGACGGAGGGTTCCTTCTCGAAGGCGCCCTGTGCATTTAAAACGACCAAAACGACGGAGGTGACGGTGATGACGAGGAAGGAGACCCCCGCGATTATGAGCGCTTTGCTCTTCTTAAAAAATTCTTTCATATAAGACCGTCCTCCATTTTTGTCATCCTCATCGAATGGTTTCTATGTTAATAAATGCACATTTATTATCGTTTCGTTTCAGATTTCAAACAACAGCAAAACGAACGAAATGTCGCTTTTGGGCGCAAAAAATACCGACTTAGCAGTCGGAGGCGCCTTGAAATCATCTTCAGGCTTTCTTGGCCTTCAGCTTCTTCTTCAGGAAGGTGATGAGGATGATGTAGACGATAAGCGCGGCCAACGTGATGCCCCAAACGGCGAACGACATCCATTCGGTTTGCTCCGCCGTCGAGATGCTCGCGGTGGGGTGATACCCCATGATCTCCTTGACGATCAACTGGACCGGCTGGTGGAGCAAGAGGATATAGACCGAATTGGTGCCAAGCCAAGTAAATGCGAAATTCAAGGGCTTCACCTTTGCGATAAGCTTGCAGAAGTTTAGGAAAGCGTAGGTTCCGATCACCGAATAGAGCAGTGTGATAAGCGCTTCGGGCGCCCCATAATCGCGGATGAGCCGCCCGCCCATGATGTAGCCGGCCCCCTTGAAATTGAGGGCCATCAGGATGTAGATGCCATAGGCGACGACGCTATTGATCACGGTCCACCAAGGGGATTTCAGGTGGAATAGGTCGTGCTTCTTGAACAGAGCCCCGAAAAGCATGATGGACGCGATGAGGGGAGCATCGCTGATGTATAGGGGCAACGAGAAGTTGAAGAACCCGAATATCATCGTGATCACAACTAAGCCCGCGTTGATCGATATGAAGCGCTTCGCATCCTTCAAGGCGATGTCGACGACCGCATAGAAGATAAGCGACGCCATGAAAAGCATGATGATGAACCAGCACACCATCGTCGAACGGTAGATGTCTAGGCTTGGGGCCACGAGCCCTATCTGATTGGAGAACCCGATCCCTAGGAAGGAACGGGCATAGCTCTGCATCGCCTCCGCGAAGGTGTATTGCCCCGATAATGTGTAGTACAAGGTGAACGCCACGACGATGATGCCCATATAGATGAGGAAGGGGATCAACACCTGCTTCACCCTCTTTATGATGTTCTCTTTGTAGGTCCTCCCCGGCTTGTAGTTATATCCGGACAGGAAGAAAAAGAGGGACATGATGAACCCGAAAAGTCCTCCGGCGATCGCAAACGCCATCTTCTCGACGACGAGGATATGCATCATCGTGACCAAAAGGATCGCGAACCCCTTCGCGATATCCTGTTCAGGCATCCTCTTCTTAGGTTTGCTCTCAGGAATCTCTTTGTTCTCAATGACCGCATCTTCCATATCAATGCCCTATTGTAGTCTTTTAGGCTTCATCTACAAAGCCGATAATCATGCCTTATGCGGAAAACGCATACACGTCCCCCACGGATTTCCCTGGGACTCGCCCGAGCCTGCAAGGCTGTCGGGGTGAGCCGCCAGCCTGCGCTAAAGCAGTGGAAATGACATTCTTCTGTCGTGTGGTGCAAAGCCCGAAATGGGTGGGGGAACCGCCTCACCCAATATCCTATTTATATATCGCGCGGGCGAGGCTATTGACAAAGAGGATATGAAGTGGTTAATTACTTGTATAAGCAACCACCTAACGTGCTGCGAAAAACGTGGTTGCTGGCTTAACCTAATGGGGGTAAAGCTATGAAAAAATTAATGAAAAGATGGTCCTTGTACGTTGGGCTACTTGCGTGCTCCCTGTCCTTCTTGGCGGGGTGCGGCGGCGGTTCGTCGGACAAGACCGAGCCTGCAAACCAGGAAGAGGTCATCACCAAGATCCTCGAAGAATCCGATCCGATGGCGACGGTTCATGTCGGGGAATTCGAGCACCTCGAATCCGAGGGAACCAGCCCGATCGCCGAAGACGCGGCGACCTACGGCTCGAGCTCAATTCTCGATATGCCAAGGGATCAAGCGGTGCACGTCGTCTATGACAACAGCGAAAACCGCTCCCTCCAATCCGTTTCCTGCCTCCTGACCAACATCGTCGAGGCGAACAACGACGTCCATATCGTTTCCATCAAAGACAGAAACGGAAAATATAAGAACAACCTGCTCTCCTCCGACGGCGAAAAGCTTCTTATTTCCTCCGCCGGCGGATTCGAGTATGGCGAAGTTTACCAAATCGAAATCAACGACGCCCCTTACCTCTCCTTCGAAGGCAAGGACCCGCAGATCAGGAAGCTCACGATCGAGATCGAAGACGATCCGACCGAAGAGGCCACCTACGATGAGAAGGCCTTGAAGCAAGGCATCGTGAACGTCGACCGCAGCAAAGTCAAAAACAAGAAACAGGGCGAAAAAGAGGGTACGTACTCCATCGAATTCGATGGCGAGTTTCCCGCGATGAGCCAAGGCGACGTCTTCTTCGCGACCATCGCTGGCCGCGCCGACGACCGTCAGGACTTCTATGGCGTCTTTGAGAAAAAGGAAGGCTCCACCATCACTTACAGCGCCCCGAACTTCTCCGATATCTATGAGTCCTTCCGCATGAAGGGCGTCGAAGATGCCGACCTGACCGGCGCCGAGGTCCTCCTGACCGATGAATTCGCGGTCCAGCAATTCAAGCAATCCTCCTTGGCCCGCGGCATCGTGAGGCACCTCCTCTCGATCAACCCCAAGGTCATCCGCGCCATCGTTGAGGCAATGCGGTTCCTCAAAATCACCATCGACCTCAACATGGTCGGCAACCGCCTTGAGGAAAAGATCATCCTGAAGCTCCCGAGCATCAAGATCGAAGACAACCGTTACATCGCCATCGAAATCGGCCACCAGACCATCACCGAATACACCTTCGACTTCGACCTAAAGCTGAACTACAAGTGGATATTCCCCTGCGGCGTCGACTACAAGGTCAAATGCATCGAGGAATCTCAGAACATCTGGTACTTCCGCGTATCCTATGACCATCAGCCGATCTCCGATTTGAAGCCTAGCGACAAAGACGCCACCAACGCCTTGCTCGACGACATCATGAACGCGATGGATGGCAAATACTCCACTAGCGGCGAGCTCCTCGACCCCGATGGAACCACCCCCTCCACCAGCGGCACCAAGACCACCGTCCCCTTGATCTACATCGACTTCCATTATTTCACCCCGCTGCAGATCCGCTTCCGCCTCGACTTCTACTTCGACATCGGGTTCCAGGCGATGGGTCTCGTGAAATACGAAACCCGCTCCACCAGGGTTGACTTCAATTTCACCAACATGGACGGCACCGGGCAGGATGTCGCCAATAACATCGACGAATCCTCTAACTTGGTCGCTTACCTTAGCGGCGGCTTCCACGCCGAGCTTGGCCTTAGGATCTCCTTAGGCATATCCTTCCTTGGCTTATACGACTACCTGCACGTCGAAGGTTACGCCGAAGCTTACCTGAACCTCAGCATCACCGGCATGATCGCGATGGACATCGACTTCACCAAAGGCCAATTCAGCGGCCTCTACTCCATCGACAACAACCTAAGCGCCGGCGTCCGCGCAGGACTTCACTTCAAGGCCCCGTTCTTCGAAACCAATATCGCGAGGAACTGGTCCACGGTCCTGTTCCGCCTCAAATTCGATAACCCGATGGAGCATTGGTCAGAACACGCGGCCACCACCATCGATATGGACAAGGAGTCGATGTCCCTCAACGAGACCTCAGCCCTATGGATCAGATACTTCGACCCGCTCACCATGAGCGTCAAAGAGAAGCAATATAAGGCCAACGATCAATTCTCAATCCTCTCCGGAGCTCTCCTCCCCGATTCCGTAAAGAAGCTATCCTCCGGCCACACCTTCTCCTATTCCGTCGAGGATCCGACCCTCCTCGAGGTCAATGAAGACGGCCTCATCCACGTAAAAGACGGGACCCCTGTCTCGTTTACGACCAAAATCACCATCTCCGTATCGAACCTCGTCGGCTTCATCGAAGACCGAACGATCACCATCAAATACACCGCAAGCGACGTCAAAGACATCTATGCTGGCGACACCTTGATCGCTCAGCAGAGGCCCAAAACGAGCCTCACCCTTCCCGAGGCGCCCGCGATCCGCGGCAAGGCGTTCGAGTACTACGAGTACAACGGCGTCCATTATGAGGCCGGCGACACGTTCACCGTGCCCGACGAATCCGTCGTCTTCTCCCTCCATTACCGCGATCTGCCGACCTACAAGATCTACTTCTATGACGGCTATGGCATCCTCGTCGCGATCGATGAGGTCTACGAAGGCGAAGACGCCCACGAACCCGATCAGCTCATCAGGGATAGGTACATGGACGAAGGATGGGCGTTCCTCTATTGGAACCGCTCGTTCAAAAACGTCCACCAGGAGCTGCACGTATCCGGATGCTACTTCCGCGTGAGCTAAGGAGGAACAGACCATGAAGAAGATATTCACTTTAGCCTTCATCCCCGTCCTTTTCGCGGCACTGACCGGATGCGGCAACAACAATTCCTCTACCGTTACCCCAACCTACCAGGATGATGTCCTCTATACCGAGGCGAGATATGAGCCCCTCGACGTCGCTAGCGACGATCCTAACGTCACCGTCTCAAGCACCGACCTGCTCGGCGTTTACGGCGGCGTCAAAGCGGCAGCCTGGGACGACTGCGACATCAAACTCCGCGTCAATTACAGCGACTCCTCCCTCCATGACTTCCCGCTTAAGGTGGTCAACATCCCGCTCGAGATGCGCCACTATCTAGGCGAAGTGGGGGAGCACCGCCTCAACATCGTCGAATACAAATGGACCGTCTCCCACGCCTTCACGATCATCGAGAACCCCGATTGGCATGGCTACAAATGCGAGTTCTTCGACAAGGACAAGAACTACCTCGCCACCGAGACCGTCGGGTTCTACGAAGACGTGAAGTACAATGGCCCCGTCCTGCCGTCAGAGCAGGAAGACGCTGACTACAAATACCAGTATGCCGGCTGGAACCGCTCCACCTCCTACATCCACCAGGACACCCAGTTCATGGCCAAGTACAAGAAGACCGAGAAGCGTTTCTACGCCGTCAAGCCGTTCAATAACGACCACATCGGCCTATCCGCCCTCGTGAACCAGGAAGGCAATAAGGGCAGCGCCCTTGTGTATCTTGGCAGAGTCCGCCACGTCGCCGCCTTCCACACTGAAGCGGTGGAACTCGATAATGAAGACCTCGAATTCACCTTCCAGGTCGACGAATATGGCAAGTACTGGAACGAATTCAATGAGGCCATCGTCAAGAATTCGATCAGGTTCGAAGACGAACTCGAATACGGAGCCCACATCTATGGCGAGCCCTATTCGCTCATCAGCCGCCCGACCTTCGGCCTCCAGTTCGATTCCCGTTACGACTACAAGGGCATCAAGGGCTTCCTCGAGGACCAAAGCGACGTCACGCTGTCCTCGACCGATCCCTATGACGGCGTCCTCGACGTCATCATGGATAAGGTCGAGCACTACGTCGGCACCGGCAAGGTCAGCAAAGACGATGAGCCCGGCTTCTACCGCTACTCGATCGTCCTGTCGTTCGACGTCTACCTCTCGGTTTCGTTCAACAAGCTCGACGAGCATGTCTACGAGATCGGAGCATTCAATAGCTTCATCATGGCCCCGGTAAGGGACACCGCCCAATGCATCGTCCAACACAGCGAAGACGGTGAGTTCTGCGGGGATTTCGACCAAAAATTGGTCTTAAGCACCAAAGGTTTGTACTACGCAGCCGAGATGATCGACTGGAACAAATAGGAGGTAACGACAATGAAAAACAAATGGCTTCTATTATGCGCAGCCCTGCTCCCGTTAGGCGGGCTTGTGGGCTGCTCCACCCAATCCGGAGACCCCGTTTTGGAGAACTGCGCCATCCATCATGACGATGAATTCGGCGGCGCCTACATCGACATATCGATCGCGGACTTCAACAAGAAGGGCTTCGCGTTCGGCGATAGCGTCACCCTGACCTTCACCACCGGCGACCTGGCCGTCACCTTCGATGACATTGGCTACTATAGCGGCTACTACGTCCCGGCCGGACAGGACCTCCTCGTCGGCTACAAGGGCTACGACTACATCAAGTACTGCATCAACTACGGCGAGGACATCTACGACTCGAATAGCTTTGTCGATGACACCAAGGTCACCATCACGCGCAAAGAGGCCGGCAAATACCTCGGGGTCGAGCAGACCCTGTCCATCTCCTACAGCGACATCCGCACCGAATACGAATCGGATGAGCAGTTCGCCAATTTCCGCGAGGTGAAGGTCGGGAAGATCAAGCCAGGCCGCCTCTATCGCGGCGCATCCCCGATCGATGACACCCGCAAAAGAGCCTCTACCGTCAGCAGCCTCCTAGAGAAGAACGGCATCGCCTATAACATCGACCTAGCCGACAAATTCGAGAACATCTATTCCCAGAGCAAATACGTCATCGGCGACTACATGAAGTCGCTCATCGACAGCAACAAGTCGATCTTCCTCGGGATGGCCGCCGCCTACAAGGCGGAGGACTTCGCGATGAAGATGAAGAAGATGTTCCTGACGATCCTCAATAACGACGGCCCCTTCTATATCCATTGCCTTGAGGGAAAGGATCGGACCGGCTACGTCTGCATGGTCATCGAAGCCCTATGCGGCGCCACCTACGAAGAACTTGTGGACGACTATTTCGTCACCTATTCGAACTACTACGGCATCGAGAAGGGCTCCGACAAGTACAACGTCATCAAGGAAATCCACATCGACGAGATGATCCGCTACGTCTTCAGCTTCGACGAAAAGACAAGCCTTTTATCCTCTGGATACTATTCCAAAGCCCGCGCCTACCTCGTCGAAATCGGCTTGTCCGACGCCCAGATCGACGCATTGCAAGAGAAATTCAGCGGCTAAGCCCAAAGGAGATCCCAAAATGAATGACATCAAGAAGAACCTCCCCATCTATATCCGAATCGTCGAAGGAGCGAAAGACGCTATCCTGAACGGCCAATTCCCCGAAGGATCCCAAATCCCCTCGACCACCAACATCTCCAAGCTCTACAAG
>JAILKX010000200.1 GCA_024693415.1 Bacilli bacterium | reverse complement strand
TGATACCACTCGACCACAATTTATTAAAAATTGTATTTGGGCGGATGGCTATTTAAACTTTACTCCATGAACCGCTTCTACGACGCGCAAACATTAGGCGAAATCCTCGCCGACCCCTCCTTCGCCCCGATCCGCGACGATTTCTTTTACCGCGACGACCGGGCGGAAAGGCGCTTGGGCACCCCGCTAAAAGTCCTTCATGAGACCGAGGACCGTTCCGCCGCGTTTGAGTTAGGAAACTTCGAGGTCATGGCCGACATGCTGGAACGCGGATTGCTCAGGAAGGCCGAAATTCGTACAGGGGTCAACTATTTTTCGTTTTTGGTCCCCGAAAAGGGCCGCCCGTTCTACATCGTGATCCCCGGCGGGGCCTATGAATTCAGCAGCCATCCCGGCGAAGGCTTCCGCGTCGCCTTGACCCTCAACAAAGCGGGCTACAACGCCTTCGTGGTCGATTATGGGGTCATGGAAGAAGCGGAATATCCGCAGCCGGTCAACGACGTCGCGAATGCCTTAAGGATGATCCTAAAAGACGCAAAGAGCCTGAACATTGACGGAAACGCTTTCGGAATGATTGGCTTCTCGGCAGGTGGGCATCTCGCTAGCATTTGCTGCGCCAAAGAACTCGGTTTGCGCTCGATGGGATTGCCCAATCCCGACACCCTCCTTTTGGGGTACCCCGTCATCACGTTTGGGGAATACGCCCACGAAAGGAGCCGCGAGCTGTTCTTAGGCCGATCTGCTGGCGATATGGCGAAACGGAAACTGATGTCGGCCGAAAACAATGTAGATGAGGCCTATCCGTCCACTTATATCTGCGCCGCGAACCATGACGTGACAGTCGATTACCACAACTTCCTGATGATGGATGAGGCCCTTGAAAAAGCGGGGGTTCCCCATCATCTGAGGCTCGAGGAAGAGACCGAGCATGGGTTCGGGTGCGGCGACCAAAAAGTCGCGCCCGGCTGGATATTGACCGCCCTAGAGTGGCGCAAAGGTCTTAAACGTTGACGATTATTTCAAAAAACCATTGCGTGCTAGTGCGCGTCCGCGTACAATAACGCAAATGCATAAAGGTTTACTTATCATTCTCTCTGGACCCTCCGGCGTTGGAAAAGGCACCGTCCGCGCGAAACTCATGGAGGACAAAAGCCTAAACCTTTTCTATTCCATCTCCATGACGACCCGCCCGATGAGGGCAGGGGAGCAAAACGGCCGCGAATATTATTTCGTGACCCGCGAGGAGTTCGAGAAGCAGGTCGCCGCCGACAACTTCATCGAGCACGCCGAATTCGTCGGCAATTACTACGGCACCCCGAAGGATAAGGTCGAAGAGGCCCTAAGCGAGGGGAAGAACGTCCTGCTCGAGATCGAGATCAACGGAGCCCAGAAGGTTCTCGATAAGTGCCCCGATGCATTGTCGATCTTCCTGGTGCCGCCTTCGATGGAGGCGCTAGAAGCCCGCATCCGCGGCCGCTGCACCGAATCCGAGGAATGCATCCGCGGACGCCTTGAGAAGGCGCGCAGCGAGCTCACGAGGGCGAGCCTCTACAAATTCACGGTCCTCAATGATTCGGTCGACCATGCCGCCGAAACGATCGCGAACATCATCAAATCGCAGCTTCCGAAATAATCTTCGCGGGGTTCCTAAGCGAATCCCGCTTTAATTTTGCGCAGCGGGAAATCCACAAACCCCTTTTTCGTTTATAATTGCAGCGTGAAGATCCTCGACGTATTCATCCAACATGCCAAGTCGTCCCTGAACAAGCCTTTTTCCTATTTATATGATGGGGATCAGCCGATCGGGGTCGGATACCGCGTCATCGTGGGGTTCGGGCGCCAGAACCGCCTGATGGGTTTCGTGGCGCGCGTGAGCGAAACAAACCTCACCCAAAAGGAACTCGAGGAAGCCAACGGATTCCGCTTCGACTACATCCAATCCGTGGTCGACAGGGAGCCGCTATTGAACGACGAATTGCTCCAGCTCGCCGATGAGGTGTCCAAATATTACATCGCCCCGAAGATCTCGGTCTTCCAGGCGATGCTCCCCCAATCATTGAAGCCAAGCATCTCCGCCCTCAAAGGACCGAAGATCGCCTACGAGGATTACGTCGAGGCGATCGACGTCGATGAGGAAGGCCTCACCGACAAGCAGATCGAGTCGCTCCGCCTCATCGCCAAAAGCGAGATCATCCTGAAACGCGAAGCGGGCACGCCCGCGATCGTGAAGGCGCTCCTGAAGAAGGAAAAAATCCGCATCGTCAAGCGCGAGAAGCAGCGCCTTCACCTCGAGGAATATGAAAAAGAGCGACCCCATGACCTCAATTTGGAGCAGCTTAGGGCCTATGAAGACATCCTCGGCGCCGAGCAGGACGTCGTCCTCCTCCAGGGCGTCACGGGCTCTGGCAAGACCGAGGTCTACCTCCATCTTTCCGAGGAATACCTGAAGACCGGCAAGAACATATTGATGCTCGTCCCCGAGATCTCCTTGACCCCGCGGATGGTCGAATATTTCTCGCGCCGCTTCCAGAGCAACGTCGCGATCCTCCATTCCGAGCTCACCCCCGCCGAGAAATACGACGAATACCGCCGCATCGCAAAAGGCGAAGCCCGCGTCGTCGTCGGGGCCAGAAGCGCGGTCTTCGCGCCCTTAAAAGACATCGGCCTCATCATCCTCGACGAGGAGCACGTCGAATCCTATAAGCAGGACGGCCAGCCCCATTACCACGCGAGGGAAGTCGCGATCATGCGCGCCAAACATTTCGGCGCGAAGGTGCTTTTAGGCAGCGCCACCCCATCCTTTGAGACTAAGGCGCGCGCGATGAAAGGCGTATACGGCTATGCCCTCATGCAAAAACGCGCGAACTCCCAGGCCCCGCCGACCACCGAGATCATCGACTTGACCGACAAAAGCCTGATCGACCGCCAGACCAAAATCTTCTCGCGGCCCCTTCTCGAGAAGCTCGACGAGAAGGTCAAGAAGGGCGAGCAGGCGATCTTGCTCATCAACCGCCGCGGGTATTCGTCCTACGTGGCCTGCTCGCGCTGCGGCTACATCTTCACCTGCCCCGGATGCCATGGCAACCTCACCTACCACAAAGAGGATGGGATGCTCAAATGCCATCATTGCGGCTA
>JAILKX010000128.1 GCA_024693415.1 Bacilli bacterium | reverse complement strand
AATTTGAATACATGTCCCCGACGAATTGAAAATTTGGCACTGAGGCGTCAATTATCCTATGTCAATTCGAAGGGTTTATTGATACAATAATCCCGTGCCGAAAGGTACTTACTATATAGAACCGCTTGGGTTCCATTTATTGCCTGAATAGGGCTTGAAATAATAATAGGTTCTGAATCGTTCTTTCAGTAGGTCCCTTTTGGAGAACCAAGGAGCTTTTTCAAATGTTCACCTTCTTAGAAGCTGGTGGCTGGATCGGAATTCTTGTCGGCGCGGTCGTTTTGGCCGTGGGGGCGACTATTGCCATATTCCTCGTCATCAGCAAAAACAAGGCCAACGGCGCGAACCGCACCGCCGAAGGCATCATCAAAGACGCAAAAGTCAAAGCGGAACACACCATCAAGAACGCCGAGATCGACGCCAAGCAGGCGGCCTTCGAGGCAAAGCAGCAGGCCGAGAACGAGATCAGGGCCCGCCGCGGCGAGCTTGCCGCCGAGGAGCAGAAGCTGTCCCTCCGCGTCCAGGCCATCGACCAGCGCGACGCCGCTCTCTCCGAACGCGAGACCATGCTCGAGAAGAAATCCGACCAGCTGAACGCCTCGATCGCGAGCTACCAGAAGAGGCAGTCCGAACTCGACGAGAAGATCGACGCGATCATCGCCGAGCTCGAGAAAGTGGCCGGCATGTCGACCCAGGAAGCCCATGACGAGATCATGGCGAGGGTCGAATCCAAGATGGCGATGGAGATCGCCGCCTACATGAAGAACGCCGAAGACGAAGCCAAGGCCAGCGTCCAGCAGAAAGCGGTGGACCTGCTTAGCCTCGCCTGCCAGAAATACGCCCAGGACGTCGTCACCGAAAGGACCGTCTCGGTCGTCGCCCTCCCCTCCGACGAGATGAAGGGCCGCATCATCGGACGCGAAGGGCGCAACATCCGCGTCCTCGAACAGGAACTCGGGGTCGACCTCGTGATCGACGACACCCCCGAGGTCATCACCGTCTCCTGCTTCGACCCGATCCGCCGCGAGGTCGCAAGGCGCACCCTTGAGATCCTCGTCAAGGACGGCCGCATCCAGCCGACCCGCATCGAGGAAGTCGCCGCCAAGTGCAAGAAGGAAGTCGAGGAGATCACCGTGAAATACGGCGAGGAAGCCTGCTTCAAGCTCGGCCTTCCCCGCATCAGCAGGGACCTCATCCCCTATATCGGACGTTTGCACTTCCGCACCTCCTATGGCCAGAACGCCTTGGAGCACTCGATGGAAGTCGCCTACCTCTCCGGCATCATGGCCGGCGAGCTTGGCCTAGACGTCAATCTGGCCCGCCGCGCTGGACTTCTCCACGACATCGGCAAATCGATCGACTTCGAGAAGGAAGGCAGCCACGTCGAGCTCGGCGCCCAACTCGCCAAGAAGGCAAACGAGAACGATGTCGTCATCAACGCGATCGAGTCGCACCACGGCGACGTCGAGGCCCGTTACGTCATCTCCCACCTCGTGGCCGCGGCCGATACCCTCTCCGCCGCCCGCCCCGGCGCCAGGAGCGAGACCATCGAGACCTACGTCAAGCGCATCGAGCAGCTTGAGAACCTCGCCAAGAGCTTCGACGGGGTCCAGCAGGCCTACGCCATGCAATCTGGACGCGAGATCCGCGTCATGGTCATCCCCGAGAAGGTCTCCGACATGGAGGCCGTCAAGATGGCCCAGGATATGCGCGCCCGCATCGAGGGCGAACTGACCTACCCCGGACAGATCAAGGTGTCCGTCATCCGCGAGTATCGCGCAATCGAGACCGCGAAATAATTGATGAGAATCATCTTCCTTGGAGATATCGTCGGACGCATCGGAGTTCTCGGTGCGTCCGACGTTTTGGACTTTTTAAGGCGAAAGCTGAAGCCCGATTTCGTCATCGTCAACGGCGAGAACGCCTCCAAGGGCAAAGGCCTTACCGAGCACGACTTCAAAAGCCTTGTGGCCGCCGGCGCCGACTGCGTGACGCTAGGGAACCACTATCGCTCCAAGGACCAGATCGACGAATACATCGATGACTGCCCTAACCTGATAAGGCCATTGAACCTCATCGACTACAAGAAAGGCGTCGGAAGCGCGACCTTCGACGTGAATGGGGTCGAGGTGCAGGTCACCAATCTCCTCGGGCAATCCTTCATGAAGGAGGAGGTCGACAATCCGATCGAATCCTTCGAGAACCTACTGGATGAGCATCGCGCGATCGTCCACATCGTGGACTACCACGCCGAAGCCTCGAGCGAGAAGGCGATCTTCGCCCATTATTTCGACGGCATCGTGACCGCGGTGCTAGGGACCCACACCCACGTCCAGACCGCGGACGCCCAGATATTGCCGCAGGGCACCGCCTTCATGACCGACGTCGGCTATTGCGGCGCCTATCCCTCCATCATCGGCTTCGACCCCGGGTCGGTGATCGACAAGATCGTGAACAACTACGGCCGCTTCGGCATCGACGACTCGGCCCAGGTCATGGTCAACGGGGCGTTACTAGACATCGATGAAGAGACGGGTTTAGCCAAAAGCATCAGACCCCTGCGCTATTTAGACGGAAAGGAGTGGGAATATGGGAAGATTGGCGATTAAGTCATTGCCGGACATGAAGCTGGCCAGGAACCGCACCCTGAAGCCCGCTTTGGTCCGCGAGGAAGTGAAGGTCCCACCGCTAACGAAAGCGTTCGCGGAGGGCAAGACCTACCACATCAAGACGTTCGGCTGCCAGGCTAACGTCAGGGATGAGGAGATTCTTTCGGGCTACCTTGAAGTCGCTGGCTACAAGAGAACCGAAAGCGAAGACGCGGCGGATCTCGTGATCATCAACACCTGCGCCGTCAGGGAAAACGCCGAGGAGAAGGTCTACGGCGAGATCGGCAAGCACAAAGCCCATAGCCTCAAGGACAATGATTTCATCTTGGCCGTCTGCGGCTGCATGATGCAGGAGGAGGGCATGGCGAAGAAGATCATGTCGTCTTATCCCTATGTGAACCTGATCTTCGGGACCCATAACATCTCGAACATATTGAACCTCATCGAGGAACATCTCGCCCGCAAAAAGGACCTGATCGACGTCATCTCCTTCCCAGGCGACATCGTCGAGAATCTGCCCTCGACGAGATTAGACAAATACAAGGCCTACGTGAACATCACCTACGGCTGCGATAAGTTCTGCACCTATTGCATCGTTCCCTATACGAGGGGCCGCGAAAGAAGCAGGGCGAAGCAAGACATCATCGACGAATGCCGCGAGCTCGTGGAGCAGGGATATCAGGAAATCACCCTCTTAGGCCAGAACGTCAATAGCTATGGCAAGGACTTCAAAGACGGCACTTCGTTCGCCGATATCCTTGAGGAAGTTGCAAAACTTGGCATACCTCGCCTCCGCTTCATGACCTCCCACCCCTGGGATTTCTCGGACGCGATGCTCGACGTCATCGCCAAGTACCCGAACATCATGAACTGCATCCACCTCCCCGTCCAAAGCGGGAACACCGAGATGCTCCGCCTCATGGGCAGGCGCTACAGCAGGGAAGAATATTTGGATTTGGTGAGGCGCATCCGCGAGAAGATCCCTGGCTGTGCCCTTACCACCGACATCATCGTTGGCTTCCCGAACGAAACCGAGGAGCAGTTCCTCGACACTTTGACATTGTGCGAGCAGGTCAAATACGATGCGGCCTTCACCTTCATCTATTCGCCGCGCAAAGGAACCCCGGCCGCCGCCATCACCGACAACGTCTCCGATGAGGATAAGCACAATCGCTTCGACCGCCTATTGAAAGTGGTGGAAGCAGGCGTCATGTCCCATTCGGCCCAGATGCTTGGCAAGATCTATGACGTATTGGTCGACGGGACCTCCAAGAAGGATTCCGGCCGCCTTTCGGGCTACACCGAATCGGGCAAGCTCATCAACTTCGCAGGCCCCAGTTATCTAAAAGGCCACATCGTCTCGGTCAAGATCATCGAAGACCACGCCTTCTCGATGATTGGCGAGCTCGCAATCGACCCGGTTATGGTTCTATTGGACGACGCCGAGAAAGCGTTGGCCAAAGAAGAATTGTCTATTCGCTTCAAAGAAGCCCTGAAAGCATTTGAGGAAGACGAGTCGGTCCAAACTCTCCGCGCCGAAATCGAATCCGCGCAGAGGAAGATGGTCGAATGCGCCGCCAATAATGATGACGAAGGCTATCTGAAAGCCAAAAACGAATACACGTCCCTAACGGATTCCTATGAGAAGCATCCGGTCGTCCAGAATTTCGTAGCCGCCGAAAGCGAGCTAAGACCTCTCCTTCAGGAGGTCATGGAGATACTCGGATGATCATCGTCCTCACCGGCCCAACCGGAACCGGGAAAAGCAAAATGGCGATCTCTTTGGCCAAGAAGCTAGGAGGCGCGATCATCAACGCGGACGCCTTTCAGGTATACCGCGAGCTTTCGATCGCGACGGCGAAGCCGACCGAGGACATGATGATGCAGGCGCCGCATTATCTTTTTGATTTCGTTCCCCTAAACGAAGACTACAACGTCGCGGAATATCAAAAAGATCTGCGCGCCAATATCGCTTTGCTCCGCCAGAGCGATACCCCCATCATCATCGCCGGAGGTACCGGCCTATATATCCGGGCTGGCCTCTATGATTACGAA
>JAILKX010000107.1 GCA_024693415.1 Bacilli bacterium | reverse complement strand
CCGTTGACTTTTCGGCGATTTGAAAGTAAATACTTTCCCGTTGACTGTTTATGGGTGCCCAAGAAGATTACGAAAAGGTCATAGAAGAGGTTGAGAAACGCAGCCAAGCGGAGCTCCAGCATACGAAGGGTATGCACGCTTTGAAGGCGCTTCTGAAATACATGCACGGCTATTGGGGCCAGGTTTTCGCCGCGTGGGCTTTGTGCGCCATCGAGGTCGCCTGCGAGGTCCTGATCCCGTTCTTCAGCGAATTCCTGATCAACACGATCGACCCAGGGGTCGCTTATGTGGGCCAGCCGATCGATAAAGGCGCCTTGTGGATGTATGCCGGAATCATGTTCGGCCTTGCGATCGTTAGCACCCTCTCCGGCATCTTCGCCGGTTTCTTCGCCGCGGGGGCTTCCGCCGGATTCGGCAAGCAGCTCCGCAAGGCAATGTACTACAAAATCCAGGACTTCTCCTTCAATAACATCGACCATTTCTCCTCGGCCGCCTTGGTCACGAGGATGACGACCGACGTCACGAACGTCCAGTTCTCGATCCAGATGATCCTCCGCATGGTCGTCCGCGCCCCGATGATGATGATCTTCGCCCTCGCGATGGCGGCGGTGAAGAGCTGGCAGCTATCGATGGTGTTCCTCATCATCATCCCGTTCCTCGGGTTCTTCCTGTTCTTCATCTCCATCAAGGTCCATCCGACTTTCGTGAAGGTCTTCAATGCCTACGATGGATTGAACGCCTCCGTCCAGGAGAACCTGAATGGCATCCGCGTCGTCAAGAGCTTCGGCCGCGAGGACTTCGAGAACGAGAAGTTCGGCAAGGTCTCCTATTACATCTACCGGATGTTCGTCAAAGCCGAGCGAATGCTCGCATTCAACAACCCCATCATGCTGATTTCGGTGTACGCCGCGATGCTTGTGATCTCGTGGTTCGGCGCCCACATGGTCGTCGAATCGGGCAACGCCCCCGACGGATTCAATACGGGCACCCTCACATCGCTGTTCAGCTACGTCATGCAGATATTGATGTCGCTGCAGTTCATCTCGATGGGATTCGTCATGATCACGATCTCCCGCAACTCGGCGGAGCGCATCGACGAGGTCATCGAAACGATCCCCGATTTAGCTTCGCCGAAGAATCCGATCACCGAGGTCAAAGACGGGTCGGTCGACTTTGAACACGTCTGCTTCCGCTACTCCAAGGAAGCGCAGAAAGACGTCATCCATGACGTGAGCCTGCACATCCCTTCTGGGTCCACGGTTGGCATAATCGGCGTCACGGGGTCCTCCAAATCGTCTTTGGTGTCCCTGATCGCCCGCCTCTACGACGTCACCTCTGGCGAGGTCAAAGTCGGCGGGAAGAACGTCAAAGACTATGACTTGGAGGTGCTTCGCGATTCGGTCGCGGTGGTGCTTCAGAAGAACGTCCTGTTCACCGGCACCATCAAATCCAATTTGCTTTGGGGCAATCCCGATGCGACCGATGAGGATATCAAGAAGGCCGCGAGGCTTGCCTGCGCCGACGAATTCATCGAAAGGCAGCCCCTGCAATACGATGCCCCGATCGATCAGGGCGGCACGAACGTCTCCGGCGGGCAGAGGCAAAGGCTTTGCATCGCCCGCGCCCTTTTGAAGCGTCCGAAGATATTGATCCTCGACGACTCGACCTCCGCGGTCGATACCCATACGGACGCTTTGATCCGCTCGGCGTTCAAGAACGAGATCCCCGAGACCACCAAATTCATCATCGCCCAGCGCGTCCTTTCGATTAAGGAATGCGACAAGATATTGATCTTGGAAGATGGCCAGATCATCGCCGAGGGCACGAACGATGAGCTCATGAAGACGTCGCCCGTCTATCAGGAACTCTATGAAACCCAATTGGGTGGAGGTGACTTCGATGCCGCGTAAGCATGGAGGACCGATGAAAAAGCTCGCCCTGAAAGACGCGGCGAAGATCTTCGGCCGCCTCTTCGGCATAATGTTCAAGCGCTACCACTGGCTGATCGCTTTGATCGTTATCGCGGTCTTGGTCCAAGCCGCTTCCGGCGTTTTGGGCAGCCTCTTCATCGGCCGCATTCTGGTCGACCAGGAGATCGTCGGCATCATCAACGGCACCAAGACCTTCGACGATCTGACCGCCGCGATTCTGGTGATGGTCGGCATCTATTCGGCCGGCATAATCTCAGCATATGTCTATCAGATTCTGGTTTCGATGGTCGGGCAGGGCACCCAAAAGGTGATCCGCGACCAGGTGTTCGAACACATGGAGCATCTGCCGTTATCGTATTTCGATACCCGCACCCACGGCGACATCATGTCGATCTACACCAACGACATCGATACCCTGCGCGAAATGATCTCCCGCGTATTGCCGATGGTAATTTCCGCCATCGTCACCATGATCGCCGCTTTCGTCGCGATGATCATCTCGAGCTGGGTCATGACGCTTGTCGTCATCGGCTTCTTCTTCCTGATCCTCATCGTGGTCGGCATCGTCACCAAGAAATCGGCCGGCTGCTTCATCGGCCAGCAGAGGTCTTTAGGCGCGCTCAACGGCTACATCGAAGAAATGATCTCGGGCCAGAAGGTCATCAAGGTCTTCAACCATGAGGAGCAGGCGAAGCAGGGGTTCGACGAATTGAACGAGCAGCTGTGCCGCTACACCACTAAGGCGAGCCGCTTCTCGAACATCCTTGGGCCCATCACCAATAACCTATCCAACATCCAATACGTCACGCTGGCCCTCGTCGGCGGATTAGGCGTCGCCGCGGGAGTCGCGGGGCTTACCCCGGGCTTAATCATCTCGTTCCTGCAGCTAGGCCGCTCGTTCACGATGCCGGTCGCCCAGCTCGCGAACCAGGTCAACATGATCACGATGGCGCTTGCGGGCGCCGAGCGCATCTTCGAGCTCATCGACGAGCCCGTTGAGTCCGATAACGGATACGTGTCCCTCGTGAATGCCAAAGAAGACGAGAATGGCGACCCTGTGGAAACGAGCGAATTCACCGGCCGCTGGGCGTGGAAACACCCCCATTCGGCGGACCAGACCGTCACCTATACTTGGCTCACCGGGAACATCACGATGGACAATGTGGACTTTGGCTACGTCAAAGGCAAAACGGTCCTTCATGGCGTGTCCCTTTACGCCAATCAGGGCCAGAAGGTCGCCTTCGTCGGCGCAACGGGCGCAGGCAAGACGACGATCACCAACCTATTGAATAGGTTCTATGACATCGAGGATGGCAAGATCCGCTTCGACGGCATCAACATCAACAAGATCGCCAAGCACGACCTCCGCCGCGCGATGGGCATGGTCCTTCAGGAGACCAATCTCTTCACCGGAACGGTCAAGGATAACATCAGGTACGGCAATCCCGAAGCGACCGACGAGGACGTCATCCGCGCCGCGAAGCTCGCAAACGCCGACAACTTCATCCGCATGTTCCCGCAGGGTTATGACACCGTCTTGACGGGCGCCGGAGCCGGCTTATCGCAGGGCCAAAGGCAATTGATTTCCATCGCCAGGGCCGCCTGTGCGAACCCGCCGGTTTTGATCCTAGATGAAGCCACGTCCTCCATCGATTCCCGCACCGAGAAGCTCGTGCAGCAGGGGATGGGCGCCATCATGAAGGGCCGCACCGTGTTCGTTATCGCCCACAGGCTCTCCACCGTCCAGAACAGCAACGTCATCATCGTTTTGGAGCGCGGGACGGTCATTGAGCGCGGCACCCACGAGCAATTGCTCGAAGCGAAAGGCAAGTATTACCAACTCTATACCGGCGGAAAAGCGACGCCGAATAAATGAGATGGGGCGCCAAGCGCCCTTTTGCTTCCTTGCCTTAACCGATATACTAACAATTGTGTTTTGCCTATGAGAGATAAAGTCGTTTCAGAATATTTCAAGCGAGAGGAAATCCGCCAGAACGCCGGGATCGAATTGATCGCCAGCGAGAATTACCCGTCCATCGACGTGCGGGAGGCCCAAGGGTCCATTTTCACCGCGAAATACGCGGAAGGGTATCCGGGGCGCCGCTACTATGGCGGGTGCGTCAACATCGATGCGGTGGAATTGCTCGCCGAGGAAAGGGCCGAGAGGCTGTTCCGCGCGGCTTACGCAAACGTCCAGCCGCATTCGGGATCGCAGGCGAACTTCGCGGCCTATCACGCTTTGCTGAAACCCGGCGACAAAGTGCTTTCCTTGATTCTCAACGACGGCGGGCATTTGACGCACGGCTCGCCCGTTTCCTTCTCCTCGCACGATTATTGCTTCTGCTTCTATCCCCTTGGAGAAGACGGCCGCCTCGACTATGAGAAGATCAGAGAACGCCTCGATGAAGAGAACCCCAATCTTTTCTTGGCAGGCTATAGCGCCTATCCCTATGCGATCGACTTCAAGAAGATGAGGGAATTGATCGACGAGCACAATAGCCACAGCGACATCCATTGCGACTTCATGGTCGACATGGCCCACATCGCCGGCATCGTCGCGGCGGGGCTATGCCAAAACCCCTGCGATTACGCAGACATCGTAACCACCACGACCCACAAGACCTTGCGCGGCCCCCGCGGCGGGATGATCCTGACCAACAGAGAAGACCTGATCAAGTCCATCAAATCCGCGGTGTTCCCCTATTCCCAAGGCGGCCCATTGGAACACGTCATCGCCGCGAAAGCGATCTGCTTCGCCGAAGCCCTTCATCCCGAATTTAAGGGATACGTGCATCGATTAATGGCCAATACGAAGGTCTGCAACGATGAGTTAAAACGCCTCGGATGCGCGGTGTCCGGCACCGAAAACCACCTGTTTTTGATGAATGTGGTGGAGTCGTTCGGATTAAACGGCAAAGAGGCCCAGGCCAAGCTTGAGGAAGTCGGCATCACCACCAACAAGAACATGATCCACGGGGATAAATTGACCCCGAACCTCACCTCTGGCCTCCGCATCGGCTTTGCCGCCGCCACGACGAGGGGCTGCACAGAAGAGGACGCAAGGAAGATCGCCAATCTTATCTACCGCGTCCTGAAAGACGGCGACCCCGATCTAGAAAGCTACCGCGAAGAAGTGAGGTCCATCACCGAAAAATGGCAGGACGTGATGGGTTTATCCTTCGCCATCGCCGAGTAACTTCGGTTTTCTAAAGAAACCGATTATTCTCTTTTTCGTCCTGCCG
>JAILKX010000086.1 GCA_024693415.1 Bacilli bacterium | reverse complement strand
AAAACAGGAAACCCCTGATCATCAAGGGCGCCAGACAAATAGGCAAGACGGATTGCGTCCGTCGTCTGGCGAAGTTTTACGAACACTTCGTAGAAATCGATTTCAAACTGCAGCCGCAATACCATAGCATCGTGCCCGACCCGAAGAACCCAATTCCCCACGACACCCGTTCCAATACGCAGGAGTCGGTTATCAAGGAAATCACCGCCATCGACCCGAGCAAGGTGTTCGTGCCTGGCAAGACGCTGATCTTATTCGATGAGATACAGGCATGTCCGCAGGTGTGCACAGCGCTGAAATCCTTCTGTGAGAAAGGGGATTACGACGTGATTTGCTCCGGATCCCTGCTTGGTATCAATTACGAGGCCATCTCATCCATCGCCGTAGGCTACAAAGAGGACGTCACGATGCACGGGCTCGACTTCGAGGAATTCCTCTGGGCCAAAGGCTATCCGAAGTCGCTTCGGAGTGAACTTTTGAAATCCATGGTCGAAGGCATCCCCCTTTCCGAGTCGCTCTTTAGCGCGCTGCGCACACACTTCTTCGACTTCTCGGTCTTGGGGGGTATGCCCGCGGTGGTGAAGGACTTCATAGCCACCGGCACGTTCAGCGGTTCTCTAAGCACCCAACGCCAAATCATGCACGACTACCGCGATGACATGAAGCAATACGCAGGCGGGCTCGATAAGGCGAAAATCGAGGCCGTCTATGACCGAATCCCCGTCCAACTCGGCAAAGACAACCCCAAGTTCCAGCTCACCAAGGTCGCCCATGGGGCTAGAGCACGCGAGTACGAAGGCGTCAAGGAATGGCTCAAGGACTCCGGAATCGTTTTGATTTCGTATAATCTGAACTTCCCGGAATTGCCGCTTAAAGGCAACTACCAACCCGACAATTTCCGGCTTTACCTCTCCGACACCGGCCTGCTCATCGCCTCCCTTGACGAGGAGACGCAGGAGGATCTGAGGGCGAACAAAAACCTAGGCGTTTATCGGGGCGCCGTCACCGAGAACATGATTGCGGATTCTTTCACCAAACAAGGCCTCGAGCTCTTTTTCTACAAAAGGGAGAACGGGACCTTGGAGGAGGATTTCTTCGTGCGGGACGCCCATAATCTCATCCCGGTCGAAGCGAAATCGAGAAATGGTCGCAGCAAGTCCCTTAAAGCCTTAATCGAAGGCGACAAATACCCCGACGTCTCCTGGGGCATCAAGCTCGGCGACACCAACATCGGCGATTCCGGAACGATAAAGACGTTCCCCTATTTCCTTTCCTTTCTCCTCAAGGATTACCTGAAAAACCACAAATGACCGCCCCACGCGCTTTCGTTTGATTCCCCCAGCGGCGGAAGGCGATGCCGCGTTTGGAATTAACGCGGTAACCAACGGATCAAATGAACAAGAAAAAGTACGTTCACGGCAATTGATAGGAGACGATTATGGTTGGCACCGAAAACACTCTTTTGTCTCCTTGGATGTCTCTCCGAGAACTGCCTTCTTTGCCGTGTCCACAAACGGGGTTTCGCCGTCCACATTACGGGATCAGCCTCGCTTCGACTGTCCACGAATTCGGTTTCGTGCCCCTTTGCAACGAAGTCTGAAATCAACATCTTCTCGATGGCAACTCGCTTATTTCGCGTGGTTCGTGAGGAGGTTAGCCCTCTAGTGAAAAAACACGCAAAATTCGTGCGGTAATCGTGCGGTAAATAAATGTATCTACTAAAAAAAGTCCCGACGGCCCCGAGGCAATTTCGTTTTGTGGAGCACGATGCCGGAATCCTTACATTACTATCTTAAGTATATATTTCTATCTTTTATGGCGTTGTAATGGTGTTATTAGTCATATTATTGACCTTTATATAAAAATTTGTATAATGGTGGCATGACCATTAACAACTTCTCGACATTATCGGAAACGAAAACGGAACTGGGCCAGAGGCTTAAGGCGTATCGCCTATCCCTTAACCTCACCCAGGCCCAACTTGCGGAAAATAGCGGCGTCTCTTTGGGCGCCATCAAATCCTTTGAGCGCAGCGGCAGCGCTTCGCTCGATACTTTGCTGCCTCTTTTGAAGGCCTTGTCGCTGCTTGGAAACGCCGATA
>JAILKX010000052.1 GCA_024693415.1 Bacilli bacterium | reverse complement strand
ATTGCTCATCGGCTTGGTTGGGTCGCTGCTGATGTTTGGCGGCGATATGCTCATCTATTACGACAAGAACGATTACGATTCCAAAGACAAATGGAATTCGATATACGCGATCGTTAAGAAAGTCGCTAAGTGGCGGCTATTCGCCGGCGGGCTTTTAGGTCCGCTTACCGCATTTTTATATGCTGCAAGCTTCTATCACATCGTCTTGATGACAAATAACGCAAACGTGACGTGGCTCGCTTGGGCTGCGTTCTTGATCAGCGCCCTCGGCATCATCTTCGGCGGCGCCTATCACCTGGAGACGGCGTTGCTTGCCCTTTTGGTTCGCTCTGGCCACGACGAAGCGACGAAAAGCATCTTCGGCTTCATCAACAAGCAAGCGATCGTCATGATCGTCACCGCGGGGATCGGGCTCATCATCATGTTCATTCTCCTCGTCGCCGGATGGACCGTGTTCCCGCAATGGGTCGCCGCGGTTTGCCCGCTGACTTTAATGCTCCTCCTTCCCTTGGTCCGCCATTTGCCCAAAGGCAGAATCCATATGATCGTCTGCGGCGGATGGAACAATCTTCCGTTCGTCATTTACTATGCAGTCGCTTTCGTTTTGACGTTCTTTCTTGCTTAAAAGCCTGCAAAACCTCTTTTTACGATGCAAAAACGCAGCGAATTCGGTTCGCTGCGTTTCTTTCTTAATCTATAAACTCTATGGTGGTTAAAGATCAGATGAAGAGGTTGACGTCGGACTCCTCGGCGTCGCCTAGATAAGTACCAACGCCGCCGATCTCGACGCCATCGATCAACTCTTCGGGGCGGATGCCCATGACATCCATCGACATCGAGCAAGCGATGATCTTGACGCCGTTATCGATCGCCTTTTGCATTAATTGCTCCAGCGAGTCGATGTTCTTGTCCTTCATGATGCCTTTCATCATCTTGGTGCCTAAGCCGCCCATATTCATCTTCGAGAGTTTGAGCTTCTTGGCCCCGCGGGGAAGCATCTTGCCGAACATCTTCTCGATGAAGGTCTTCTTGGTTTTGACCTTCTTCGTCTTGCGAAGGGCGGTGAGCCCCCAGAAGGTGAAGAACATGGTGACGGGGCGGCCCATCGCAAGAGCGCCATTGGCGATGACGAAGCTGGCTAGGACCTTATCCATGTCGCCATCGAAGACGATGATGGTTTTGCCTTTGCCGCTGCTAGAAGGGGTTTCCTTTACGACCGGCTCGTCGGTTCCGCGGCGGATGACCGCCACGTACTCGCCGTCTTTCTGCTCATTGCTCACCAATGTATTCCCGGTCCGCTTGCACCACGAGACGATGTCTTTGGCGAAGACTGGGTCGGAAGCGGAGACTTCAACCATCTCCCCTTCCTTCATCTCCTTCATGGATTTGAAGACCTCCATGATCGGGCCGGGGCACTGCATGCCTGAGCAATCCAATTTGACGCGTTTGATGTTCTCTTTTTGTTCCATCGGTATCACCTTCTTTTCCTCTTTCTCTTCTTTGGGAGCTTCTTCGTTTGATGGGAAGTTGGCCTTATAGAAGCCAACGCCGCCCGGATAGACTTCAACGTTCTTGAATCCGTTTTGCATCAAGATGCGGGCACCCGTATAGGCGCGGACGCCAATCGCGCAGAAGACGAT
The DNA here is from genome assembly GCA_024693415.1 of Bacilli bacterium. The sequence goes on along the minus strand of JAILKX010000052.1, from coordinate 929 downwards.
GATGCGGGCGTTTTTGTCGAGTTCCTCAAGGTGATCGCGAAGCGTCCCAAGCGGGATGTTCTTGGCTTTGGGGATGGAATAGGCCATCACCTCAGCCTCTTCGCGAACATCGAGCAAGAAGGCGTTTGGATCGGAAATAGCAACGTCATAAGGGGCGATCTTCACCATGCCGGTGAGGATGTTCTCGGCGACGAAGCCCGCCATGTTGACGGGGTCTTTGGCCGAGGAATAAGGCGGGGCATATGCGAGTTCTAAGTCTTTGAGTTCGGTGACCTTCGCGCCCAAGCGGAGGGCGACGCCGATCGTGTCGATGCGCTTATCGACGCCTTCGCGACCAACGATTTGGGCGCCGAAGATCTTCTCGTCTTTCGGCGAGAAAAGAAGCTTCAAGGTCATTTGCTTCGCGCCAGGGTAATAGCCGGCGTGCGAATTCTGGGTGATGATGAGGGATTCATAGTCCTCGCCCTTTTTTAAGCCGCGGCGGATGAGCGTTTTCTCATTGGCCCCAGTGGAGGCGACCGTTAAATCAAAGACCTTGGCGACCGAAGAGCCTTGGGTGCCATGATAATAGGAATCGCGTCCAGCGAGGACGTCGGCGAGGATGCGGCCTTGCTTGTTGGCGGGCCCGGCAAGAGGAACCATCGTTTTGTCGCCGAAGACGAAATCCTCGACTTCGATGACGTCGCCAACCGCGTAAATAGACGGGTCTTCCGTTCGCATATGGCCATCAACGATGATGCCGCCGCGCTGATTGAGGGCAAGCCCCGCTTCTTTGGCGAGGAGGCTATTCGGGCGGACGCCGATGGAAAGGATCACCAAATCCGCACTCACGGCCGCGCCGCTTTTGAGTTTAACCGATACACGTCCCTCTTTTTCTTCAAACGAATCCACGCCATCGCCAAGGTGGAGGGCGACGCCGTTATCCTCAA
>JAILKX010000040.1 GCA_024693415.1 Bacilli bacterium | reverse complement strand
TGGGCGGGTTCGATAAACCCGACGTCGATTCGATCGAGGGCCTTAGCCCTGCGATCTCCATCGACCAGAAATCGACCTCGCATAACCCAAGATCGACCGTTGGGACCGTCACGGAGATCTATGACTACCTCCGCTTGCTTTACGCCCGCATCGGCGTGCCTTATTGCCCGAACCACAACGAGCCGATCCACGCCTATTCGCCGATGGCGATGACTAGCGCCATCTTAGAATACGAATCCGGGACCAAGGTGAGCATCCTCTCGCCGGTGGTCCGCCACGAGAAGGGGACCCACGCCGCGACCATCGAGAAGATGAAGAAGCAGGGGTTCGTCCGTTTGCGCGTCGATGGGGAGACCATGCTCATCGACGAGGTGCCTTCGCTAGACAAAAACAAAAGGCATGACATCGATATCGTGGTCGATCGCCTCATCATCAAAGATGGATTGCGGAGCAGGGTGGCCGATGACGTCGAATTGGCTTTGGATTATAGCCACGGCTACCTCATCATCTCCTCCGAAAAGGGCGACAGGCTCCTTTCGCAGCACCATAGCTGCCCCAAATGCGGCTTCTCCGTGCCTCATCTTGAGCCGAGGCTATTCTCGTTCAACGCGCCGCTAGGGTATTGCCCGGATTGCCATGGCCTAGGCATCAAGCGCGAGGTCGCGATCGACCTATTGATCCCCGAGCCCGATAAATCCATCCACGACGGCTGCATCCGCTACTTCCAGAACATCGTGAACTCGACGAACCTCGAGTGGCAGGAGTTCGCCTATCTCTGCGACCTCTACCACATCGATCGGGATAAACCTTGGATCAAACTGAGCCCCAAGGAGCGCGAAATCGTGCTCATGGGGTCGCCGGATTACCTCGATTACACCCTTACCTCGGTCAACGGCAACAAGATGAACCGCCACGGCCACATCGAGGGCGTTAAGACCAGGATCGAGCGCCTCTACGCCGAAACCTCCTCCGACTGGATGAGGGACTACTACGAATCCTTCATGCGCGATTCCGTCTGCACGACCTGCCACGGCGCGCGCCTAAATGAGTCCGCATTATCCGTCAAAGTGGGCGGCCTCAACATCTACGAGGCCTGCTGCCTCTCCCTCGACAAATTCCTCGAATGGGTCGATGGCCTCGGCGGCGAGCTCAACGAAACCGACCACAAGATCGCCGACATGGTGATCCGCGAGGTCCATAACCGCGCGAAGTTTTTGATCGATGTGGGCCTTGATTACTTATCCTTGTCGCGTTACGCGATGACCCTTTCCGGCGGCGAATCCCAGCGCATCCGCTTGGCCACCCAGATCGGCTCGCGCCTATCGGGCGTCCTCTACGTCCTCGATGAGCCCTCGATCGGCCTCCATCAGCGCGACAACGACAAATTGATCCACACCCTGCGCGAAATGCGCGACCTCGGCAACACGCTTATCGTCGTCGAGCACGACGAGGACACGATGCGCGCCGCCGACTACATCGTCGACATCGGCCCAGGGGCTGGCGTCCACGGCGGCGAAGTGGTGGCCCAGGGCACCTTAAGCGACATCGAGGCGTGCGATAATTCGATCACCGGCGCCTACCTTTCCGGCCGAAAATGCATACCCGTCCCCGCTAAACGGCGCAAAGGCAATGGCAAATGCATCGAGGTCAAAGGGGCCAGGTGCCATAACCTCGACAAGCTGAACGTCAAGTTCCCCCTAGGCAAATTCATCTGCGTCACCGGCGTTTCGGGCTCGGGCAAATCGAGCCTCATCAACGAGACCTTGGTGCGCGCCCTCGAACGGGAGTTGAACCGCAAAAAGGACGGGGAGCCCATCGAAATGGATAAGATCGTGGGCCTAGCTAACGTCGATAAGCTCATCTCGATCACCCAGGAGCCGATCGGCCGCACCCCGCGCTCGAACCCCGCCACCTACACCGGCGTCTTCGACGACATCCGCGACCTCTTCGCCGAAACCGAAGAGGCCCGCGCCAGAGGCTATTCCAAAGGCCGCTTCTCCTTCAACGTCCCCGGCGGGCGCTGCGAGAAGTGCCAGGGCGCCGGCGTCACCCGCATCCCGATGTCCTTCCTCCCCGATGTTTACGTCAGGTGCGACGAATGCGAGGGCAAGCGCTATAACGACGAGACCCTCCAATGTGTCTTCAAGGGCAAGAACATCCACGACGTCCTCGACATGCGGATCGAAGAGGCGGTCAAATTCTTCGAAAACCGCCCAAAAATCCTCCGCAAGATCCAAACGCTGATGGACGTGGGCCTTGGATACGTGAAGCTCGGCCAGCCGGCCACCGAGCTCTCCGGCGGCGAGGCGCAGCGCGTCAAGCTCGCCACCGAACTCCAGAAGAAGCCGACCGGAAAAACGATATACGTCCTCGACGAACCGACCACCGGGCTCCATTCCGATGACGTCAAACGCCTGATCGCCGTCCTCCAGGGAATCGTCGATCACGGCGACACCGTCATCGTCATCGAGCACAACCTCGACGTCGTCAAGGTCGCCGACTGGATCATCGACCTCGGCCCCTTGGGCGGGTATCGCGGCGGCCATATCGTCGCCGAGGGGACGCCTGAAGAAGTCGCCAAGAACCCCGACTCCTATACGGGGCAGTATCTCAAAGGCGTATTGCAAAATGGCAAAGCCAAGGAATAATATCACCCTATGAAATACGTATTTTTAGTGTTCGGCATCCTGGCGTGGGCCGGGGCCATATTCCTCCTCATCAGGACGCTTAGGGGGATCGTGAAATCCCGCATGGTCAAGACATTGACCCAAAACGACCTCAAGTTCCTCGGCATCGGGCTCGGCTTGACCGCCCTCGCCGGCGGAGTTTGCCAGGCCGCGACCGCGAGCTTCCTGAACTGGGACTGCATCAACGGATTCGGCGCGATGGCGATCATCGGTGCGGTCCTTTTCTGCCTTAGCCTCGCCCTCCTTATCGTGACCTTCGTGCTCCGCTTCTGGCGCACCGACCTCGACCCCAAGCAATATAAGCTCATCAAGATCTTGCTTTATGCGAGCATCCCATCCGCCCTCATCTTCTTCCTCCTTTGGGGCGAAGGAGTGGGGCCCTACCTCAATTATCCGCTCATAAACGGCGTGGCGATCGGGTCCTATGGCATCAAATGGACCACCGCCCAAAGCGGGGCTAACGGCGGCTTCCACATCGCTTGGTATGGCGTGATCATCGTCCTCGGGTTCATCACCGCCTACGCGATGTCCGACCACGAGTTCTACAAGAAATTCCACAAGCACGGCATCCTTGAGGAATGCCTCTTCGTCGTCTTCATCTTCGGGATCCTCGGCGCGAGGATCTGGTATGTCGTCGGCAACTGGAACGGCGACGTGGCCGGCGGAATCGCCTTCTCCAAGGAGGTCGCCGAAGGCAGATGGTGGCGGATCTTCGCCGTCTGGGAAGGCGGCTTAACGATCCTTGGCGGAGCCGTAGCTGGCATCGTGTCTGGCGCGATTTACATGATGTTGCGCCGCAAATACGTGAACGTCCGCTGGACCATGGACGTCGTCATCCCAACCATCCTCATCGCCCAGGCTATCGGCAGATGGGGCAACTTCTTCAACAACGAGGTCTACGGCGCGACCGTGAACGTCGCAGACGGCTGGTGGTGGCTCCCCACCTGGATCAAGGGCCAGATGAATTTCGACGGCGCCACCGGCACCTTCTTGGCCGAGGGTCAGATCAACGTGCCCCTGTTCCTCATCGAAGGCATGCTCAATATCCTCGGATATTTCGTGATCGCCAAGCTCATCCCGAAGCTTTGGAAGAAGCATCGCTCCCTCGGTGACCTCGGCGGGTTCTACATGATCTGGTACGGCGGGGTCCGCATGACCCTTGAGCCGTTAAGGAACGCCTCCTACAACATGGGCGCCGACGGCAACTGGAGCTTCTGGAACTCGATGATCTACATCATCATCGGCGTCGTGATCATCGCCGGCTTCCAGCTCTACGACTTCATCCGCGCGAAGCAGGGCAAAGAAGTCAAAACCGAGGAGAACGTATGAGCGAATTGGAGCGCCTCCTCAAAGGCAACGAAGCCTTCGTAAACCCAAAAGCAGCGGGGGACGTAGCGCGAATTCGGCGCGAAGAGCTCGCCGCGAATGGCCAGCATCCATTCGCTGCGGTCGTCACCTGCAGCGACTCCCGCGTCCCGCCGGAGCAGATCTTCTCCTGCGGGCTTGGCGACCTCTTCGTGATCAGGGTCGCCGGCAATGTGATCGGCGAGGATGAGCTCGCCTCCATCCATTACGCGGTCAGCCATCTCCACGTCGGGCTCGTAGCGATCCTTGGCCATACCCATTGCGGGGCGGTCGGCGCGGTCCTAAGCGGGCACGAGGAAGAGGAGCTCAAACCTCTGACCGATAAGATCAAAGAGGCGATCGGCGACGAGCGCGACGAGCGCAGGGCGTCCATAAAGAACGCGACCCATGCCGCCGAAATCGTCAAAACCAAGCTCAATCTCAGCGACGGATGCTGCAAGGCGATGCTCTATGACATCGTTAGCGGCAGAGTCGAGGTGCTATAAACAAGGGGTAACCAATATGCAGACAGTAAACAAAGACGTAGTCGTCATCGGAAACGGGATCGCCGGCATCACCGCGGGCATCTATCTGAAGCGCTCATCGCTCAACGCGATCGTCCTCGGCAACGGGGCGCCGGGCGGAAAGCTCAACAACATCCATAGGATCGATAACTATCCGGGCGTCCCATTCGCAAATGGGCCGGATCTTGCGATGAAGCTCGTCGAGCAGGCGCTCGCCCTGAACGTCCTCCTCGACTACGGCAACGTCTACGAGGTCACAAGAAACGAGGACGGGACCTTCTTGGTCCGCTCCGATAACGGCGTTTACGCCGCGAATGCCGTCATCGTCGCGACCGGATCCTCGCCCAAGAAGATCGGGGTCCCCGGCGAAAAGGAGCTTAACGGCATGGGCGTCTCCTATTGCGCGACCTGCGACGGCAACTTCTTCAAGGGCATGCGGGTCGCGGTCTACGGCTATATGGACCACGCGGTCGAGGACGCGATCTACCTCGGCGGGATCGCGAAGAAGCTCTACTTCCTCGCCCCGAAGGAGATCTCTTCCACCGAACGCCACATGGCGGCCCTCAACCGCCTCGACAACCTCACGATGATCGAGGGCGCCACGATCGTCTCGATCGATGGCAAGAGCAAGGTCACCGGCATCACCTACAAGGTCGGCGATGAGGAAAAGAAGCTGGCCGTGGATGCGATTTTCCCGCTCGCGGACGAAATCGCCTCCACCGAATTCCTGAATTCCCTCGGCGTCCAATTCAATAAGGGGTTCATCGTCGTCGACGCCGGGATGAGCTCGAACGTCCCCGGGCTTTACGCCTGCGGCGACATCGTCGACAAGCGGCTCCGCCAGCTCGCCAACGCCGCCGGGGAGGCCTCGGTCGCGGCCACCAACGCCATCAATTACGTCAGATCCCTCAAAAAGTAATTCCTTTTTGCGCCAAAAAGAAATTCACGCGCGACGATTTTTGCTATACTTAAGCCATGCAGAACATCATCGTGCTGAGCGGTCTTTCAGGCGCTGGCAAATCCACCATAACCCACGCGTTCGAGGAGAAGGGGTACCGGATGATCGAAAACATCCCAAACCTTTTGCTGCCCGAGCTCTTCGAGGAATTCAAGGTCAACCCCGTCTCCTATGAGAAGGTGGTCCTGATCTTTGAGGTGCGCCACGCGATGACCGCGATCCGCACGATCTCCGAATGCTCGAGCATTCCGGTCAAGACATTGCTCCTCGATTGCTCGAAGGCCGATTTGCTTAAACGCTTCCGTTTGACCCGCCACGTCCATCCCCTCCAGACTAGGGGGTTATCGTTAGAAGAGGCGCTCGACAACGACCGCAAACACCTCGAGGAGGTGCGGCAATTCGCCGACATCGTGATCGACACCACCGGCATGTCCGACGCCGACCTCCGCCAGATCGCCTTCGCCAACATCGAAGGCAGCTCCACGGGGCGCATGGTCGTCATGTTCTCTTCCTTCGGCTACAAATACGGGGTCCCGCAGGACGCGGAGATCGTCTTCGACTGCCGCTGCCTCCCGAATCCCTATTGGGTGCCCGAGCTCAAGAAGATGACCGGCCTCGATCAGCCCGTCATCGAATTCCTCGACCGCCAGAAGGAGTGCAGGCCGTACTTCGACAAGATGTGCGACTTCCTCGATTACTATCTCGACCAATGCCAGAAGTCCGGCAGGAATTACATCTCCATCTATTCCGCCTGCTCCGGCGGGCAGCACCGCTCGGTGTACTTCACCGAAAAGCTCTTCGCCCGCTTCTCCGACCGCTACCTCTGCCTCCGCTCCCACCGCGAAATCGGCCGCTACCTCAAGGAAGGCTGATGCATGGCCCAGACCAATTCGTTCGCGTTCTCCGTCAAAGAGGAGATCGTCAAAAACGGTTTTCCCGACACCTGCGTCCGGTCGCTTTTGAGCGGGTTCACCAAGTGCAACGGCTCATTCCGCTTGACCCGTGGCGCGACTTTCCTAGATCTCTCGACCGAATCGGCCAAGACCGCGAAGTACCTCTACCAGCTCATCAAGGACATCTATGGGACCGATTTAAGGTTCTCCTATACCAGGGGGTTCGGCTTCCGCAAGAACTCGCAGCAGTACCATGTCTTAGTGCCTGAACCAGACTTCATCCTCTCCGACCTCGAGGTCGATTTCCTCGACCCCAAAGTCCCGCAGCGCGCCGCCTCCAACAAGGAAAGGTCCGCCGCCTACATCGCCGGATGCTTCCTCGCCTGCGGCTCGGTCAATGACCCTTCCTCCTCCAATTACCACCTCGAGATGGCCCTTTCCGACCCTAGCCACGCCAAATGGCTCTCCCATCTCCTCAATAAGCAATCCAAGGGCGCCTTCAACTCCAAGGTGATCAAAAGAAGGAAGCAGCACGTGGTCTACCTGAAGCGCTCCGAGGAGATCGTCGACTTCCTGAAGCTCATCGGCGCGATCTCCTCCTGCTTCGCCTTCGAGGACGTCCGCATCGAGCGCGACTTCAACAACGTCACCAACCGCCTCGGCAACCTCGACTCGGCGAACTTCGCCAAGACGATGTCCGCCGCCGCGCGCCAGAAGAAGGAAATCGAGTATTTCCGCGACCACGGGGGCTATGAATCGATCGAGAACCCAAAGCTCAGGATCCTGATGGAACTGCGCCTAAATAACCCCGACGCCACCCTCGACGAGCTCGCCTCTTTGCTTTCGGAAGAGCTTGGCGCGACCGTCAGCAAATCCAACGTGAACCATTTGTTCAGGAGCCTCCATGAAAGATATGAAGCAGCGCGTCGTTGAAAGCAATCTGAGCAAGGTGGAGCGCAGGCAGCTCCTCAAATCCTTGGGGAAAGGCGTGCGGGAAGCCCGCGTCGCCCGCGGGCTCACCCAGCTTACCCTGTCCCTAGAGACCGGGCTCTCCAAAGCCTTCCTCTCCGACCTCGAATGCGGGAGGCGGAACGCGAGCTTCGAGACCCTCTGCCGAATCGCGAAAGCCCTCAAAACCGACGTGGTTGAACTGATCGGGGGGACAGGCGATTACACCCTTGTCCCGAGGTTCCGCGAAATTGATTCGAAATAATTGCCCCTTACGGGGCTTTTATTTATAATGTATATCGCAATTGAAAAGGAGGACATATCAAATAATGTCAGTCAAAGTTGCAATCAACGGATTCGGGCGCATTGGCCGCCTCGCTTTCCGCCAGATGTTTGGTGCTGACGGCTATGAAGTCGTCGCCATCAACGACCTCACGAGCCCCAAAATGCTCGCGAACCTCTTGAAGTATGACACCGCGCAGAAAGGCTACTGCGGCGTCATCGGAGAGAACCTCCACACCGTCGAAAGCAAAGAGCCCGTCTTCGAAGAAGATGGCAAGACCGTCAAGGTCCCCGGCTCCATCATCGTCGATGGCAAGGAGATCACCATCTATGCCGAACCCAAGGCCGCCAACCTCCCCTGGGGCAAACTCGGCGTCGACGTCGTCCTAGAGTGCACCGGATTCTACACCTCCAAGGAAAAATCCATGGCCCACATCCAGGCTGGCGCCAAGAAGGTCGTCATCTCTGCCCCCGCCGGCAAGGATCTGAAGACCATCGTCTTCTCCGTCAACGAGAAGACCCTCGATGCGGATGACCAGGTCATCTCCGCCGCGAGCTGCACCACCAACTGCCTCGCTCCGATGGCCAAGGCCCTCAACGACAACTTCCCCATCCAGTCCGGCATCATGACCACCGTCCACGCCTACACCGGCGACCAGATGATCCTTGATGGCCCGCACCGCAAAGGCGACCTCCGCCGCGCTCGTGCCGGCGCTGCCAACATCGTCCCGAATTCCACCGGCGCTGCCAAGGCTATCGGCCTTGTTATCCCTGAACTGAACGGCAAGCTCATCGGCTCCGCTCAGCGCGTCCCCGTCCCCACCGGCTCCACCACGATCCTCGTGGCAGTCGTCAAAGGCAACGACGTCACCGTCGATGCTATCAACGCCGCGATGAAGGCCCAGGCCTCGGCGTCCTTCGGCTATTCCGAAGAACCGCTCGTCTCCTCTGACGTCATCGGCATGCGTTATGGTTCTTTATTCGATGCAACTCAAACCATGGTCACGAAGATCGCCGACGGCCTCTTCCAAGTCCAGGTTGTCTCATGGTATGACAATGAGAATTCTTACACTTCTCAAATGGTCAGAACCATCAAGTATTTTGCTGAGCTGAAGTAAATCCAGGATCGGCAAGCATCCTCAAGTCTATCTACATAAAATGCAAGTCTTGTCCCTCCGCCTCAAGCGGGGGGATTTTTGCATCCTAAAAGGCAATCCGCGCGACCCATGTATGCGTTTTCGCCCGATTTCGGCCCCTAGACGAACCTACAAGAATCTCAGCGTGGGAAACAAAAGAGCGTTTGCTATGCACCTCACTCTAAAAGAGTGATAAACTATCCCCATAGCAAGGAGAACAATACCCAATATGCTTACTGTTGAACAGCTGCCTGATATGTCAGGCAAGAAAGTCTACGTCCGCGTCGACTTCAACGTCCCCCACAAGGGAGCCGTCATCTCTGACGACAACCGCATCCGCGCCGCCATCCCGACCATCGCCGCGCTTCTTAAGAAGAACGCGCGCGTCGTCTTGATGTCCCACCTCGGCAAAGTCGACTGGAAGAAGCTCAAGAAGGGCGAGAAGACCCAGGAAGATATCGATGGCCAGATGAAGAAGAACGACCTCTCCATCGCCGTCGAGCCCCTCAAGGAGCACATCTCCGCCGCCATGGGCCGCGCCGTCAAGGTCGCCTTCTGCCCCGAAAACCGCGGCGAAGCCCTCAAGGACGCCGTGAACGCCCTCAAGGACGGCGAGATCCTGCTCGCCCAGAACACCCGCTATCAGCCCGGCGAAGAGAAGAACGACGCCGAGCTCGCCAAAGAGTGGGCCTCCCTCGTCGATGCCTTCGTCATGGACGCCTTCGGATCCGCCCACCGCGCCCACGCCTCCACCGTCGGCGTCCCCTCCTGCCTCAAGGAAGAGGGCAAGCCGGTGGCGCTTGGCTACCTCATGATCAAAGAGGTCGAGAACCTTTCCCGCTGCGTCGAGGTCAAAGACGAAGATCGCCCCTACGTCGCGATCCTTGGCGGACTTAAGGTCTCCGACAAGATCAAGGTCATCGATTCGCTCCTCAAGAAGTGCGACTACATCATCATCGGCGGCGCCATGGCCTATACCTTCAAGAAGGCCCTCGGCCAGGAAATCGGCGGCTCCTATTGCGAAGAAGCCTCCCTCGACTACGCCAAGAAGTGCCTCGAGGAAGCCAATGGCCGCATCCTCCTCCCGGTCGATTCCGTCATCACCGACTCCTTCGAGCCGGTCGAAGGCCGCAAGATCGATGTCGTCGACGCGATCCCCGAAGGATTCGAGGGCGTCGACATCGGCCCCAAGACCGCCGCGAAGTTCGCCGAGGTCATCGGCAAGGCCAAGATGGTCTTCTGGAATGGCCCGATGGGCGTCTTCGAGCAGGACGAATTCCAGGCCGGCACCAAGGCCGTCTGCGTCGCGATCAAGGACCTCGAAGGCAAGGCCTTCACCGTCTGCGGCGGCGGCGATTCCGCCTCGGCCGTCAAGCAGTTCGGCTACAAGGACAGCTTCTCCCACGTCTCCACCGGCGGCGGAGCGAGCCTTGAAATGATCGAGAATGACGGGCACCTCCCCGGCGTCGACATTCTCCGTTAATCGATAAGGAGTTCAATAAAATGCGTAAGAAATTGCTTCTGGGCAACTGGAAGATGAACAAGACCCCCTCGGAGGCCAAGGCGTTCGCCGAAGGCTGCCCCGAGATGGTCGAATATGCCATCGCCCATGGCATCGACGTCGGCGTCGCCCCGACCTATGTCTGCCTCCAGACCGTCGTCGAAAACGCCCCCAAGGGCCTCATCGTCTCCGCCCAAAACGTCTCGCAGTACGACCATGGCGCCTACACCGGCGAGATCTCCATCCCGATGCTTAAGGAAGTCGGGATCGACTGGGTGATCCTCGGCCACTCCGAAAGGCGCACCTATGACGGCGAGACCTCCGAGAAGTGCAACGCCAAGATCAAGGCGCTGCTCGAAAACGGCATGACCCCCGTCTATTGCTGCGGCGAGTCCCTCGAGACCTTCGAGAAGGGCGAGACCAAGAAATGGGTCGCCGAGCAGATCCGCGTCGGCCTTGGCGGCCTCACCCCCGAGCAGGCGGGCAAAGTCGTCATCGCCTATGAGCCCATCTGGGCCATCGGCACCGGCCGCAACGCCACCAAGGAAATCGCCGAGGATACCATCGGATTCATCCGCCGCACCCTCCGCGAGATGTTCGGGTTCGTGAGCGACGACATCCGCATCCTCTACGGCGGCTCCGTCAAGCCCAACAACATCGCCGAATACATGGAGATGCCCGACATCGACGGCGCCCTCGTCGGCGGCGCGTCCCTCGCCCTCGATTCCTATCAGGGCCTGATCGCGGGATTGGTGAAGTAAGATGGCGTTCGCTTCCTGGAATAAGCCGGTCGACGTATCGGCCCCTATCACCCACGAAGAAGAACGCGCAAATCCCTCTAAATCCGTCGCCAAAGCCTTCGGCTACATGGCGATCGGCATCGCGGTGACCGCGGTGGTGGCCCTCGGGCTTGGATTCCTATTCGGCTACTACTTCGGCGCCGCGGACCTCAATACGTTCAATACCGCCGCCACGGTCTACCTCGGCATCCTGATCGCGAGCTTCATCCTGCTCTTCATCGATTCCGTGGTGATCGCCGGCATGGCCGCCTCCGGCAGGCACTCCATCTGGGTACCCTATATCCTCTATTCGGTCCTGATGGGCGTGTTCATCTCCGCGTTCCTCATCATCGGGATCGACTTCCAGACGATGGGCCTCGCCTTCGGGATCGCCGCCGCCGCTTACGGCGGGATGTTCCTGATCGGCTATTTCTCCAAGGCCAACCTCAATCCGCTTGGCCTCGTGGCGATCGGCGCCCTCTTCATGATGCTGCTCTTCGGGGGGATGGTCGGGATCATGTTCGCGATGACCGGCCAGCTCAATGCCTTCAACATCGGGTTCTCCGCCATCGTGCTCTTGCTCTTCCTCATCATCGCCGCGGTCGATGCCTATAACATCAAGGCCATCATCACCAGGGGCGACGGAAACAAGAACATCTGCCTGTATTGCGCGTACATCATGTATTGCGACTTCATCGTGATCTTCCTCCGCGTCCTCTACCTCCTCACCTACCTTAGGCGCAACTGAGCCTATCGATCAAGCGCGTTCCCTTTTCGGGGGCGCGCTTTTATAATTGGGTCATGCAAAGCGAATTCGAGCGTTCCGCCCGCCTGTTCGGCGAAGAGGCGATGGAAAGGTTGTCCAAGAAGAAGGTCCTCCTTTTCGGCCTCGGCGGGGTAGGGGGCGCCTGCTTTGAGGCGCTCGTGCGCGGCGGGATCGGATTTTTCACGGTGGCGGACGGCGACGTGGTCGATATCTCGAACATGAACAGGCAGATCCTGTTCACGCATCAAGATATCGGGCGCGCCAAAGTCGCGGTCGCCGCAGCCAGGGCAAAGAGCATCAACCCCTCCGTCGTGGTCGAGGAGAAACACATCTTCTATTTGCCCGAGAACGATGGCGGGATCAATTTCGCGGACTACGATTACGTGGTCGATGCGATCGATACGGTCGCGGCGAAGCTCGACATCATAAAACGCAGCAAAGAGCTGCAGATCCCGATTATCTCGGCCATGGGATGCGGCAATAAGGTCGACCCGGGGCAGCTTAAGATCGCCGACATCTACAAGACCGATGTCTGCCCCTTGGCCCGCGTGATGCGCGCCAAGCTCAGAAAGATGGGGATCGATTCGCTTAAGGTGGTCTATTCGACCGAACCACCGATAAAGCAAGCGCGCCCAGACGGCGAAAAAAGGACCCTTCCCGGATCCTCTTCCTTCGTCCCGCCTGCGGCAGGATACCTGATGGCGTCGGCGGTCATCCGCGACCTCATCGAACCGTAAATCGATAAGGGGTCGCGCGGATTTCCTGCTCAGCCTCATCCAAAACGAGTTTTGCCTTACCTTTGGCAAGGGAGGCTTCGTAATCGCCCCGCGGAAGCGCGAGGGCGATTTCCTTTTTGCCGCTGCGATATGCGGCTGGGCGACCGGAAATCGGCCACACGGGCTTGCCTGAAGAATCCTTGATCTCCAATGACGCGTTATCGAAGCGGATTACGGAAAAACAAGGCTCATCCTCGTAGGAGGATATTGCGTTGACCTCGGCGTAGACGCGGGTGGGGGAATGGGCCGCGAGGATGGCGTTCACGTTCTCCTCGTCGAACATCGTCGCGACGAGCCAAGGCTCGTGCAATGCGATGTCGAGCATGATATAGGCGACGCTTGCGAGCGATTTCGCGAGCGCGCCCTTGTCGAGCGGCCACTTGCGGGCCCCGATCTCCTGCTCGATGATCGGGATTAGGCTCGCTTCGAGCTTCTCGCTTCGCCTTAAGCCGCGCGCCAATAAGCTCAATTTGGCGTTCTCCTCCAAAGCGCGGGTCAAGATCGACTGCAGCAAAGCGATCATGTTCTTGTAGGGGTTGCCCAATCCGCCGATCAAGGTGCCTAGGGCCACAAGGCCCGGCTGCATTTCCTTTACATATTGCTCGCGCGTTCCTGCGCGTGAGACAAAGGCGGGGACCATCATGCGCAAAAACAAAGAGCGCGGCAGATCCTTGTTGCTTTCGTCCTCCGGGATGTCCTTCAATCTGCCGATGAGCGATCCGATGGTGACCTTCTTCGCCTTGAAGCGATATTCGCGCCCGCTGCAATCGGCGAGGGTTTTCCAGATCGATTTGGCTTCCGAAGGCATTTCGGTTAGGAACATCGGGTCGGGCATGAAGTGGTCCGTGCCATAGCGCGCGAAGCCAAAAGAGCTTGGCGCGGTGAGCGGGACGAGGTCCGAGGCGTCCAGAATGTTGTGGATGCTTCGATACTTCTTGTCTTTCGCGACGGATCGCTCTGCGCCTGCGGGCGCTTCGAAGCAATAGCAGCAAACCGCGTCGAAGAGCCCCGAATCGATGGCTTTCGCCGCGGTCAAGTTCGCGACCGCGCCGGCCCGCGAATACCCGCTTATCCAAAGCACGCGTTTGCCGGAACGCTTCAAGGCGCGCGACTTCAGAAACGCGAACGCCTTCTCGGCGGCCAGATCGAACCCCTGATGGGGGCCTGAGGGGCCGAGCAGGAAATTCCCGCCCCATTCGCCTTGGTAATTCGAGCCGCGGACGCCTAAGACGAATAGCGTCGTGCGGAAGCCAAGTCTTCTTTGCCCTAGCGCCAAACCGATGGTGCGGGGGTGGGGCGCTAAGCGGTAATCGGGGTTCACGTCGATCTTTTTGCAGCCCACCGACGACAGGAACGAGATGATGTTTTTGGCGGGATCTGCCTCGTTGCTACCGAAGGCAGACAAGGCGAGGCAGATGGACGCGCGGCATAGCCTTGCGTCCAAAACGGTGGGGTCCGAATCGAAATACGACGGCGAAAAGACGCATCGGGCGGGATAGTCCTTGCCCTCGAATCCGCTGGCGTAGCGGAACG
>JAILKX010000238.1 GCA_024693415.1 Bacilli bacterium | reverse complement strand
GACCTTGCAAGATATAACAAAGATGGCGAACTCGAATACATGGGTCGCATCGATTTCCAGGTAAAGCTTCGCGGCTTCCGCATCGAGCTTGGCGAAATCGAAAACTGCGCGAGCCGATATGAAGGCATCAAGCAAGCGGCCGCCGAGGTCAGGAATTCCCGCTTAGTCCTCTATTATTCCGCTTCCTCGAGGGTCGATGAGGCCGAACTAAAGAAGAAGATGGGCGAGACCCTCACCGAATACATGGTCCCGACCGTCTATGTCTATATGGATGAGATGCCGCTTACGCCAAACGGCAAGATCAACCGCAAAGCGCTGCCTGATCCAGAATTATCCGCGGAAGAGAAAGTCGATCCGCGCAACGAGAACGAGCAGAAGGCATTCGATTGCCTTGCTGAGATCGTCGGATACCGCGATTTCGGCGTCACCACCGACTTCGAATTCGCTGGGCTCACCTCTTTGGGCGCCATGCAATTCGTCTCGCGGCTTGATGCTTTGTTTGGCACGACGATCCGCATGAATGACCTTGAGAAGCATCCCAACATCGCTTCTTTGGTGGAATATATTGCCGCCAAGGGCGAGGAATCCACCTATGCCATCCAAGAGGATTATCCCCTCACGATGGTGCAGAAAGGCATCTTGGCGGAAATCTTCGCCCATCCTGAGTCCACGATTTATAACATCCCGATCCTGATTGAATTGCCCGCGGGCATCGATTTGGAGAAGCTCGTCGACGCGATTAAAACGGCGATTAACGCCCACCCCGTCTTGAAAATGCATTTGATTCAGGATGCGGAAGGGGAAGTCAGGGCGAAACGCAACGACGACGAAGAACCAATTGTTACGGTCGTCGAAGGCGAGCCGAAGCAAGAAGAGCTCATCAAGCCGTTCGATTTGTTTAAGGATTCGCTTTACCGCGCCGTCATCTTGAAGGGCGAGAAGAACCATGTCTTCATCGATGCCCACCATATCGCCTTCGATGGCGAGTCTTTGGAGATTTTCATCAAGGACATCGCCGATGCGTATGACGGCAAGAAGATCGAGCAGGAAGCCTACACCGAATTCGAGGAAGGCTTAGACGAAGAAAGACGTCATCAAGGCGAGGTCTTAGAAGACGCGAAGAAGTGGTATCACAGCCTCCTCGATGGCCGCGATCTCGATTGCCTCCCCGTCAATGACCATAACCTCAAAGAAGGCGAGAAAGGCTCGTTCAACTTGCCGTTAAAGGTCGACATGAACGAATTCGATTCCTTCTTAAAGGAAAACAAAATCACCGCAAATGCCACTTGGGTTTCTTCATTTGGCTTAGCTTTAGCGAGGTTCTTGAACCGGAAAGACGCATTCTTCGCGACCGTCTATAACGGGAGGAACAGCACCCGCATCTCCTCCTCCGTCGGCATGTTCGTCAAGACCCTCCCCGTCGTCCTTGACCCGTTTGCCTCCTCCGACGGGGCAACCTATATCCGTTCAACGGCGAACCAACTCCAGAAGAGCATGGCCAACGACATCTATGGCTTCATGGAGATGGCCCACGACCTCGAAGTCAGGGCCGACATCCTTTTCGTCTATGAAGGGAAGCTCGGCGGCGGATGGACGATCGGCGGGAAGAAGGCGCCGAGGTTTGAGACCTTAAGCGTCTCCGACAACAAGTCGCCGATCCTCGTCGCCATCTCCGAGACCGAGGATGGCTTCATCATCCACACCGAATACGATTCCAAGAAATATGAGGAGTGGAGCCTCACCTCGTTGATCAACTCGATGATCCTCTCCTTCGAATCCCTCATCAAAGGCAAGGACCCTGACAAGATCAGCCTCCTCACCAAAGAGGACAAGAAGGCGCTTGCCGAATTCAATAAGACGGAGAAGAAAGTCGAAAAGACCGACCTCGTCTCCTTATTCAGGAAAGTCGCGAAAGAGCATCCAGATAACACCGCGGTCATCTGCGAGGACAAATCCTTAACCTACAAAGAACTCGATGAACTCACCGAGCGCGTTGCCGCGGATCTTGCCAAGCGTGGCATCGGCAGGGGCAAAGTCGTCTCCATCATGGTCTCCAGATCCATCTATATGGCCGTCTGCCCGCTTGCCGTCATGAAAACCGGGGCGGCATATCAGCCTTTGGATTGCTCTTATCCCGAAGAAAGATTGGAGTTCATGGCCAAAGACGCGAGCGCCGCGATGTTCATCTCCGAGCAGGGTTTGCTCAGCAAATTGCCTGACCTCAATCTTCCGGTGTTATGCGTTGAGGAATTCGATGCCCTCCCCAAAGCGAGCGCGAAGCTGACCGGTCCGCTTAGCGATGACCTTATGATCCTCCTTTATACCTCGGGCACGACCGGTGTGCCTAAGGGCGTCATGCTTTCCCAGCTCAACCTTGTGAACTTCGCTGCATGGTACCGCGATTTCTATCATCTGACCCCCGAATCGGTGGTTGCCGCCTATGCGGGTTTCGGCTTCGACGCCTGCATGATGGACCTCTATCCCGCCTTAACCACGGGCGCCGCGGTCTGCGTCGTTCCGGAAGACATCCGCATGAACTTCGATCAGCTGAAGGCCTATTTCGAGAAGAACCATGTATCCCATTCGTTCATGACGACCCAGGTCGGTAGGCTTTTCGCCGAAGAAAATGGAGCCTGTGGTGACTTACGGCATCTTTCCGTCGGCGGCGAGAAGCTTTCCCCGATCGCCAATTTGCCCACTGGCTATACCTTCTATAACGGCTATGGCCCGACCGAGTGCACCGTCTTCTCGACCATTCAACCCTATGATAAACCCTATGACCGCATCCCAATCGGCAAGGCGTTAAGCAATTACCGCCTCTATGTCGTCGGTTTGAACCAGAAGGAAGTCCCGCTCGGGTCGCTCGGCGAGCTCTATATCGCCGGCTATGGCGTGGGCAAAGGCTACCTCAACCAAGAAGAGAAGACGAAGGCCACCTTCATCAAGAACCCCTTCTCTAAGGAAGAGGGATATTCGATTGCCTATCGCACGGGCGACATCGTCAGGCGCCTCCCCAATGGGGCGATTGACTTCATTGGCAGAAACGACGGCCAGGTCAAAGTCCGCGGCTTCCGCATTGAACTTCCCGAAGTCGAAGCGGTCATCCGCGAATACGAAGGCATCAAAGACGTCACCGTCCAGGCTTTCCGCGACGAAAAGGTGGGGGACCTCTACCTCGCCGCCTACATCACTTCCAGCAAGAAGATCGATGTCGATGACTTAAAGGAATTCATCCGTAAGCAGAAACCGCCCTACATGGTCCCGCCTTATATCATGCAGCTCGACGCGATTCCGCTGAACCAGAACCAAAAGGTCAATAAGCGGGCGCTTCCAAAACCCGCCTATGAGGCCTCCAAACAAGAGATGGTTGCCCCGGAGACCCCGTTAGAAAAAGAAATATACGAGATCTATCAATCCGTCCTCGGTCTGAATGAATTCTCGGTGACCGACTCCTTCTTCCAGATCGGCGGCACCTCCCTTTCGGCGGCCAAAGTCGTCATGCAGGCGCAATCCAAAGGCTATGGCATCGCCTATAAAGACGTCTTTGACCATTCCTCGCCCCGCGAACTCGCCTCTTTGATCGAGTCGCGATTAGAGAACAAAGAAAAAGGCGCGCCCGCCCCTGAAATCAAGAAAGAGGAAGCGGTCCAATACGAATCGCTCAAATACAATGACGCCAAGTACGTCGAAGAGATTTCGGCGGATCGTGAGCTCGGTGAGGTCTTATTGACCGGCGGCACCGGCTTCCTAGGCATCCACATCCTCAGGGAATTGCTCCATAACAAGGTCAAGACCACCGTGCTGATCCGCGGCAAGGGAACCGACCCGCTGCTCAGATTAAAGGGCATCGCCATGTATTACTTCGACGATACCTTTGACCAGGAGATTGAGGAATACGTCACCGTCATCGATGGCGACATCACCGACGACAGCCTCAAAGAGCGCCTGGCGGAGCTCCATTTCGACACGATCATCAATTCGGCGGCTTGCGTTAAGCACTTCGCCAGCGACGACAGCATTGAGAAGATCAACGTCTATGGCGTCAAGAACCTGATCGCCATCGCCGAGGAGAAGAAAGCGAGGCTCGTTCAGGTATCGACCCTCTCGGTCGCCGGCGAAAACGTCGATGGCGCATTCGATGACCATGTCCGCCTCAGGGAGAACCAACTCTACTTCGGCCAAGACCTCTCCAACAAATACGCCCGTTCCAAATTCGACGCCGAAGAGGCGATGCTCCAGGAAATGGACAAGGGTTTATTGGATGGCAAAATCATCCGCGTCGGCAACCTCATGAGCAGGCAAAGCGATGGCGAGTTCCAGATCAATAGCGGGACCAACGCCTTCATGCGCACCTTAAGGGGTTATAAGGCGCTTGGCAAATTCCCGTACTCTGGATTAGACAAACAGATTGACTTCTCGCCGATCGATGAAACTGCAAAAACCATTGTTTTGCTGGCGAAAACCCAGCAAAAGTTCACTGTGTTCCACAGTTATAACTCCCACCAAGTCCAGATGGGCGACGTGATTGAGGCAATGAATTTGGCGGGAATCCCGATCGAGAACGTCGACCAGCAGACGTTCCTTCTCGCCGTTCAAAAGGCGATGAAGGATCCCTCTCTTGCCATGATGATCTCACCGTTATTCTCCTATCTTAGCGGAGACGGCCACTCCCACGAGTTCATCGATGCCGACCAGACCTTCACCGTCAAGGCGCTTTATCACCTTGGCTACCGCTGGCCGTTAACTGATTTCGCCTATTTGAAGATGGCCATTGAGTCCCTTGATTCCTTAGGCTTCTTTGACCGAGAATAATGTAACGGATGAAAAAGATATTGGAGACGAGTCGCCTCATGCTAAGGGAAATGACCGATGATGATTTTCCTGCGCTTCAAAAGGTCATATCCGACCCTGAGACGATGAAATTCTACCCCAAGCCCTATGACGAAGCGGGCGTCCATAAATGGATCGCCTGGTGCAAGGCAAGCTACGCTAGGCGCGGCTTTGGCTTATGGGCGGTCATCGATAGGGCAACGGGCGAGATGATTGGCGATTGCGGCGTCTCCATGCAATACATCGATGACGCGGATCGGCCTGAGATCGGGTATCATCTCAGGAAGGATTATCAACGTCAGGGCCTAGGAAAAGAGGCTTCTCAGGCGGTCAGGGACTATTTCTTCACCCATTTCGATTTCGATGAGGTCTATTCCTATATGGAACCCGATAACGTGCCTTCTTATAAAACCGCGGAGGCCAACGGGATGAGATTCCTCCATTTCTACATATCCAAATCCGGGGAGAAGTGCAGGGTCTACCGGATCACCCGTCAGGAGTGGGAACATCTTAAGAAAGACGGCGATCGGTAATCTTTGACAAAGCTAGTGGCAAAAAAAGAGTCCCATTGACTTGAAGGTGGATTTGGGTGGATGAGGCATCGAAACCGCCCGAAAACCGCTTGAATCGAAGGTGGGATGCGCCAGGCGATCCGAAAGGGTCGCCTTTTGCTATTCCGGGAGGATCTTCGCGTAGGTTAGGTGCAGGGGACAATTAGGTGGAAACGAATTACGACATAATCAGATCCCCTTAGGGGGATGGATGGGTAGAAACGAATAACCCAATAAATACCTAGAAACGAATAACCCAATAACTACATAATCTCCCAACCCAATTGATATTCTCCTAATTCAGTCTATAATTTAGGAGATTAACAGGAGGACTAGGAGAATGCGCTACTTCGATTACTCGAGTTTCCTCACCCGCAAATGGGACAAGGAAATCGTCAATTACGTCGCCCTCATTCGCGAATGCAAGGGTAGGCAGGAGCTTTACCTTGCGCAGAGGCCGCAGGAGCTCCAACGTCTCGTCGGGATCGCGATACGGCAGTCCACGGAGGCCAGCAACGCCATCGAGGGCATCCGCACCACCAACGAGCGCCTCGCCAAGCTCGTCGAGGAGAAGACGGCCCCGAGGAACCGCGACGAGAAGGAAATCCTCGGGTACCGCAAGGCCCTCGCGATGGTGCACGAGTCTTTCGAATACATTCCCATCCGCCCGAACTACATCCTCCAGTTGCACGGCGAGATGTGCAAATACGCCGACGTCTCCTATGGAGGCAAGTTCAAGAAGACGCCCAACGAGATCGACGCGGTGGGTCCGGATGGGGTCAAGGAGGTCATCTTTGAGCCGCTCCAGCCCTACGAGACCCCGATCGCGGTGCAGAGCCTCTGCGAGGAATACGAGAAGGCGATCGGACAATACGGAATCGACCCTTTGCTGGTTATCCCTGTCTTCATCCACGATTTCCTCTGCATCCACCCCTTCAGCGACGGGAATGGCAGGATGTCGCGCCTTCTGACGACCCTTTTGCTATACAAATCCGGCTTCGTCGTCGGCAAATACATCTCCCTCGAGAAGAAGATATCCGACACCAAGGAACACTATTATGACGCCTTGGGCGAGTCGTCGAAGGGATGGCACGAAGGAAGCAACGACGACACCCCATTCGTCAAATACCTCCTCGCGACGATACTCGCCGCATACCGCGACTTCGAGGAGCGGGTGGAAATTGTTTCCGCCAAGCTTCCCGCCAAGGAGGCCGTCCGCCTCGCCGTCGGCAAGAAGATAGGCAAATTCACAAAGTCGGATATCATGGAGCTATGCCCAGATCTTTCGGGAAAGACGATTGAGGCCGCTTTGAAATCGCTTTGCGAGGAAGGCGCCATCGAGAAGCGGGGCGGTGGAAGGTCCACTTTCTACGTCCGAAAAGATTAAACTCCTAAAACATATCAATAATTAGGAGATTAGCTGTCGATTTAGGAGAATAATCCCTTAGTCTTCTTCGTTTGCCCTTTAAAGAATGACGATAATAAGGCATAGTCGATGAATAAAGGAAAAGGCGACCGCAATCTCAGGCATAGCGGCCGCCTGGCGATGATGGCGCATCTACTCGCCATCGGTAACGGTTGTCTTTTGAAGCATCGAGTCGTAGAAGTCCTTGATGACGTCCTTCTCGCTCGGTAATAAGTGCGAATAGGTCTCCTGGACCATCCTTTCGGTATCGCCCACCCAACGCGACACGACGCGGACTGAGAGGCCGCTAGCAAGGAGATTCGACACGCAGGAGTGGCGGAACTCGTGGAGCTTGATGACCTTGACGCCGGCTTTATCCGCGTATACCTGCGCCTTCCTCCTGACGGAGCTTTGGCCTTGCACGATCGCGTCCTTGGCCTTGGATTTGAACACCATGCCGGGATTTCCTTTCTTGGGCCTAAGTTCCTCGATGTAGGGGACGAATTCGGCGAGCAGGGGATAGACGCGGATCGAGTTGACGGTCTTGGGGGAGGTGAAGATGACGCCTTTTTCCTTGTTCTTTATGCACGCGCACCTGTCTATGTGAAGCCCATCTGATTTGAAGTCGGTCCACATTAAGCCGAGGCATTCGCTGATGCGTAGGCCGTAACGGAACAGGAGCAGGAAGAGAAATTGGTCCTCACAATCCTCGATGACCGAGAAGAACTTGTTGAACTCGTCGAGGGTGTAGATGCTGTAGCTCTTGACGTGGGGCTTCGACTTCTTCGGCGCCATGATGACGTCGGGATCGATTAGGGGATTGAGGCGGCGGAGGTATTTTGCGAAGAGTTTGCCCACCGCGCTTTTTCCCTGCCAGTTGTACCTGCCCCGGAAGAACTTGTTCGCGAAGGATTCGAGCAGGTCGTTTTTGGATATCGCTTGAAGAAGGCCCGGTTTAAGGCGGAACTGACGCAGGAGGAACTATCCGAACGAACGGGTGTCGACCAATCGGATATCAGCAAGCTCGAAAAGGGGACGCTTAACCCATCCGTCGGACTCTTGAGACGAGTGGCAAAAGGCTTAGGAAAATCCATATCCATCGTCCTTGTGTAGTTTGGAACGGTCTTTATGTTTTAACTAAGCAGTTTCGTCGCCGCTAGGTCAAGCCTTATTAAGTTCCCTAATGTTCCTGTCCTAAGGACAACTCCTAGAGTTTTATGTTCCGATTGCCTATGCAAGGCACGTCGAAACTGTTGCGGTGCGGATGTCATTATTGGGTAACTTGTTTCTGCCCCTTTTTGGGGTTTATGACGAACTTTCTCCACGGATGGTTCGGGCCGGGTACGAACTTCGGCCTGCCCACGGGCTTTGGCTCCGGTTCCGTTTGCCTTCTCTCGATTTCCACCAGGTCCCATAGCCTGCCGTCGAACACGACGACGCGCTTACCGGATCTGGCAACGTAGATGTCGACGACGGTCTTCGGGGGGATCTTGGCGACGATTCCGTCCTCGTCGATCAGCTGGCATTTCCTCCCGCGGAATCCGAAGGAGGAGCCGTTGTCCGCGGTCCTTTGGAATTCGACGGATAGGTAGAAGTCGATTTCCTTTGGCGAAGGGGCCGGGGCGAAGACGGAGGATTCCATGTCGGGCTTGACGGCGAACCTCCTGTTGTAGTCGCGCATGAATTCCGGAAGGTAGGAATTCGCCTCCCCGATCGTCGATATGCCCCTCAGGCGCAGCTCCGAGATCAGCCTTGACTGAAGGGTCCCCCAAAGCCTTTCGATCCTGCCCTTGGCCTGGGACACGGACGTGGTGATGAGTTCGATCCCGAGCTGCTGGCACATGCGTTTGAAGTTGATGTGGACGTCCCTGTCTATCGTCTGGTTTTTCTCGGAGAGCTTCCTGAACTCGAATATCGTCCTGTTGTCCCCGTAGAAGCCCTCCGGTATCCCGTATTTGTTCAGGATCTGCCACATCATCTCGTAGTAGCCCTTAAGGGTTTCCTCCTTCTCGAACCAAAGCCCCATCACGGTTCCGGCGGCGTCGTCTATGGCCCCGTGGAGGTTGGCCTTCGGCAGCGAGTCGCCGAACCAATTGTGTATGCTGGCGTCGATCTGCAGCAGCTCCCCGAAGCATTTCCTCCTCGGCCGGGAAGGGTGCTTGGCCTTCTCCTTCCTCGTCTTATGGCGTTTGGGCGATCTGAGCCCGGCGGAGGTCAGGATCCTATGGAGGGGCCTGTATCCAATCGCGATCCCTTCCTCCTCGTTGAGTTTCTCGAGGAAATGCTTGAAATTGAACCCGGAATATTTGCCTCCGTACAGCTCCAGGATCCTTCTCTCGGTTTCCGGATCGGTCTTCCATTTCGGGGGCTTGCCCTTGTTTCCGTGGGCAAAGCACGACGGCCCCTTTTCGGAATAGGCCCTCTTGAGCCTGTTCACGTATTGCTTGCTGACCCCGAGTTTGGCCGCGGCCTGGCCCGTCTTCAGCTTCCCCGAAATCGCCTTTTTGATCACCGATTCCACGTATGAGTCGTTTAATCCGTTCATCGTTCCGTCCTCCGGCCGAATGATGGCACGTAGGCGAATTAGGTGGAAACGAATTACGACATAATCAGATCCCCCTAGGGGGTGGATGGGTGGAAACGAATTACGACATAATTGCCTAGAAACAAATTACGGCATAAATACACAGCACAGCAAACATAATGGGAAACGCATGTTTTTGTGGTACGCTTTATTCAAATGAACAAAAAAATAATTTTGGGCATAAACGCCTTCGACCATGGTTCTACGGGTGAGTCAACGCGAAATATGCTGGAGTACCTTTCGGATGCGCTGGGCTGCGATTACCAAGTCATTGCGTATCTAGGGGACGGCAAGCCCCATTCTTATCAATACAGTTCTCCTTTGCCCTTTGTGATCCGGGTGTTAAACAGGTTTTCTGTTCCGTACCGTTTAAAATGGCCGATCGGTTCTTATTTTCGTATTTATACTCGGCGCGTGATGCGCACCATTAAAGATGCGCTGAAGCGATATCAAACTGTAATTGTTAATCTTAACAATATGCACGACGGCAAACTGAATAATAAGATGCTTTTTAGGTTTTTAAGAAAACATAAGGTGCGTACCATCTATACGCTTCATGATTGTTGGCCTTTTACGGGTGGATGCTACTATTATGGGAATGGCGAAGTGCATTGCGATCATTGGAAGTCCGGCTGTCACAATTGTCCGTTAAAGTTGCCGTACACCAGTCGGATGATAAAGGCCAAGACCAATGATCTGCTTCGGATGGAAAACATCATGTTGATGCCCACCTCAGAATGGCTGGCAAAAGAAGCAAAACAGTCCGTTTTAGGGAAGTTGCCCATTCATGCGGCGCACAGCGATACGTGCTTGATGCCACCAGCCATCCCTAATCCGCGCTATAGAGAGAAATGGGGTATACCCGCCGAGAACAAGGTCGTAATCAGCGTGGGCGCTTATTGGTGTAAATGGAAGGGAATCGATTATATTTACGAAGTCGCAGACCGCCTTCCTCATAACTACACCTTCTTGATTGTGGGAAATATCGATCCTAAGGGAAGAAAGAACATTGTTGTTACTGGTTTTGTCCCGGCCGAGGAATTGCCTTATTGCTATGCTGCGGCAGACTGTTTTATAAGTGTTACACAATGTGAAACCCTAGGATTGGTTATCCCCGAGGCCGAAAGGTGCGGTGTGCCGATTGTGGGTTTTGGCCACGGCGGAACGGTGGAGTCAGTAAATGAGAAGACGAGCATCATGGTCGGCATAGATAACGATGTTGATAAGCTGGTTCAAGCAGTTGTCCATGTGGTGGAGGATAGGCCCTTCCAAAAAGAAGATATCGTTGCCGCAGGGATGAATTTCGCCAAAGGCGAATATGGAAAGAGGGTGCTACCGTTTTATAAGACAATGCTTGGCATCGATTAGTTTCGCACCAAACGTAGAAAATAATGGATCGCTCGTTTCAAAAAACGCGCTATTTTTTGATAATACGGCTCGTCGAAATACTTTTTTTGTGCGGAGACAAAACCGCGATTGGAGTAGCGTTTCCAAAAAGATTCATACTCTTTGGGAATTTGCCAGTTCTCGTTCAAACTCTTTTGCCGGTAATACTCGGCTTGGCCTTTGTCTATTTCTAGGTGGTAAGTGTCATTTACAATCGAATCAAAAAGAGTTTGTCCTTTATTCGTGTTGACCAATGCAATGTTTATGCCATTGGACGCGTCTAAGTCTGGCCTTATTTTTTCTATGCCCCAAAAATCGCCAATGGTAATGTCCGAGACACGTTCCATTTTTTTATATCTACATTTGAAACAAGCTGGGTTGCAGGCAAGAAAGGAATTAAAGATTCGGCCCCACGTATTGTCTACAATTCGCCCCTTTTCTTTTGTGTAATAACACTGAGTGGTGCACTGGCGAGAATAACGTTTGTCTCTGAAATCTACCCATAAGAGGTTCTCGAATTTTTTATGGGTGATGAAATCATGCCAGTATGCTGGAGAGGGTACATTGGAACAAATGATATCGATTGTAGTCAGATTTTCGGTACTGATGGTTTCTGCCGCTAAAAATCGAAGCAAGGAGGAAATCATGCAAGGCGAGCCGGACGCCAACACCTTTTTCCCAGCTTTAAGAGCAATTTTGATGGTTTGATGAATATTGTTCGGATAAGGCTGGACATA
>JAILKX010000228.1 GCA_024693415.1 Bacilli bacterium | reverse complement strand
GTCCCCGTCAGGTCCGATGACCATGACTTCCGGGTAGCGGATGTACTCATTGATTGGATCGAATCTCTTTTGTGGGCGACGGCGGTCGTTTGGATTGAAGTTGGCTATGGTGTGTATTCCTCCATTATCGAATAAAGGCCGGGGAAGCATCGCTTCTCCCGGCCTGATGTGCTTGTCAGTTTTGGATTGATCGTAAATCCTGTAGCACCTTGCCAATCCCCTTTGGGAATCTGGCGAATCACCGGAAGTGATTGCTTTCTACGTCTTATCGACATGTGAAAGTATACACGTCTCGGTGGCCGATGCAAGGGCGAATTTACGAATCTAGGCCCAAGGTGCCTTTGCGGAGCATCTCGACGGTTTCCTGCCCGCAGTATTTGGCGACGATCGCCTCGGCAAAGGGGATGGAATAGCCCATCGATTTGCCGGTGATGAGGTTGCCCTCGACCGTCACGCCTTCGCCCGTATAGGTGCCTTTCCCGACCTGGAACCCAGGGAAGCAGGTGAAGCGCTTGCCGTCAAGATAGCCGAGCTCTCCAAGGATCGAAGGGGCGGCGCAGATCGCATGCACGTCCTTGCCCTTTTCGATCGCCTTGAGCAAAAACGCATGCACGTCCCCGCTCGATTTGAGATTGTCGACCCCTTTCTTGCCGCCGGGGAGGATGATGAAATCATAATCCTCGACATCGACCCCTTTGATCAATCTGGCGGCCCTGATGGTAACGCCATGGGAAGAGGTGACGCCGAAAGAGGCGGAAATCGAGACGAGTTCCGGCTCGATTTTATGGCTTCTGACCAACACGTCGTAGGTGGTGAGGGCTTCGGTGGTCTCGAAGCCGTCGGCTAAAAGTATGCAGCATTTCATGGCAATATTATAAAACCGAAAAAACTGCGCGAAAAGCGGCAGGGCCATGAATTAAGGCTCGGTCAGCGTGCCATCGCTGGCAAGCTTATAGCCGGAAGAGAACGTCACAACCCCGTTCTCATATGTCTGTGAATGTCCTAACTGGATGTAATTCCCCGAGGAATCCTTGGTCCAGAAGTTCGTCGTTTCCGTGTCGACGAGCGCCGTCCCCGCGGAGTTCAAGGCATCGAGGGCGGTCGCTACGTAATAGCATATCGGCACCGCGTTGCTTCCGGTGTAATAGCGCCACTTGAAGTTGGTTAAGGATTCGGCGTTGCGGATCAGCTGGTAGGAAAGGATCGTTGCGGATGAGTCACCGTTTACCATCGAGTTTCCGCTGCTGTTATTGAGCGAGAATCCCGTCGGAAGGCAAAGATTCGTCAGAGCGCCGCAGTTTTGGAAGACGTTTTTATTGTAGCCGCTGGTCCAAGTGCAATCGTGGATTGAGAAATCGATCGTCTGCAGAGCGGTATTGTCGGCGAAGGCCTCCTCGCCGACGAAGGTGATGGAGGAGGAGTTGATGGTGATCTTCGTCGCCTTCGTGTTTTTGAAAGACCGATAAGCGAAGGATGTCACCGATGCCGGCAGGGAAACGACTCCGCCGGACTGAAGCTGTCCCGTACCTTCGAAGGCGCTGTTCCCGATTTCGGTCACCGCGGTCAGGGCATCGAATTCGAAGGAGTCAAGAAGGCCGTCGCTCTGGAATGAATTGTCCCAGATTTTGGTAAGCGTCGTATTGACGCCATCAACCGTGACTTCGGTAAGCTTGGTGCACCCTGCGAAGGCAAATTTGCCGAGCGAGTTTAGTTTGTTCGGCAATTCGAAGGATTCTAGGGATTTGCAATCTCGGAAGGCGCTTTCATCGATGGTGACAGATTTCTTCTCGGCAGACAAGGGCCAAGTTATCGTTTTGATGGATGAATCGTGGAGGGAATAGGGCTTGAAGGTGATGGTGCCCGTCACGTTTGAGAAATCGAGTTGCTCGATCGTTGAATTTTCGAACGCCCTGTTCCAAATGGTGATGTTTTGGCCGGCTGGGAAGATGACTTTCTTAATCTTTTTGTTCGCATAAAAGGCATCGCTCCCTATGTAAGAAGCGGTCGTTCCAGTCAAATCCAGTATATTGGCCTGTTCGCCGCTCGGGGTCTCATAGATGATGTCGGTTGCGTTCATCTCCGCGAAGATTCCGTCTGTGATGCCTCCGATGTTGGAGGGTATTTTGATCTTATTGAATTTCTCGCATCCCCAGAAAGCGAATTTTGGGATTTTGCTGAAATAATCGGTTTCGCTCGTGACACATTCTAAATCGCATTTCGCCGTCGATGCGTGGTAATAATCGTTTTTCCCGTCCGCTTTTTCGGAAAGATAGATGAGGCCCGTCGTCGCCGAAGAGGTATAATTTGGGCGATAGCAGATGCCGGCGATGAGGGCCTGCGGCAGCAATTTGCTTGTGTCCCTCGCTCCATTTGAAGTGGTCGCGAGCATTTTTCCAAAATCTAGCGTTTGTATCCAATGCCCCATATAGAAGGCGTTCATAAGGAATGGATTCTTTTGGATGCCATCCGACATGTTGGCAAGGGAAAAGACCCTTTTGTTGTCGCTGATCGACACCTCGCTGCTTGGTTTGCCGTAATCAGCGTAGTCGCGATTCAAGACCAGGAGCAGTTTATTCGGGTTGGAGGCGGTTCTGTTTGAGTAAAGGCAGCTCGTGTAATTGACGCCGTCGCTATGCTCATAGGTCGTCGTTCCATAAAGGGCGCTTTGGCCTTCTGGCGGATTGGTGAAAGTGATCTGCCGCAAGGCGAAGTTGTTCGAGAAACAGGAACCGATGTTGTATATCGCATTGCTCGTCTCATAGAATGCGCAGTCGTAAGGGATATTGAGGAAAGCGGTGATGTTCGTGAAGAGGAAGGCGTATAGCCCGATATAGCTTAGATCCCGAGGCATGGTGCCGGAAGTGACGACATCGGTTTCCTCCTCGTAGGCCGTGATGTCCTGCAGGCCATAGGTCCTTATGAAGGCATAATCACCGATCGAAGCGATGGTATTGGGGACCTTGAGGTGGGCAAATTCAGGATGTCCGTCGATGCCATCGGTCGCATAGGATCCTGAAAAGGCGGAGTCGCCGATCCTGGTGACCTTATAGCTCTTGTTATCATATGTGACGGCCTTCGGGACGACCGCGGTTCCGGTGAATGAGCTCTCGAATCGGTCATATTGGTATTTGGAGACGGTCGCGACCTTGGTGGAGACGCCATTGATCTCCTCTTCGCCGAGGACGTAGGCGAAACGGCCTTTCTCAGCGTTGCCGGCGAATACGAGGCGGTTCGCGCAGCTTTGGTCGCCGACTGTGGCGGTGTAGGCTGGGTTGAAGTCGCCCGCTTCAACCGTCTCGCTGTAATAGATATTCGAATAGACTGGGATCTTCTGGCTGATGTTGAAGGCCGGCTTGTAGTTGGTGTCGCTGTTGGTGACATCGGTTGAGCCGAAGAAATAACCTAGATACATTTTGTCCGATCTCTTCTCGTCGCCTATCATTCTCCATTTGGGAGAATTGGAGATCGCCTTGCGCGAGGAGTTGCGGTTGCTCTGGTTGATCCAGTTCCTTGGGTTGTTGTTATTATCCGAATAGATGTTGTCGTCCCCTGAGCCGTCTTCGAGGAAATCGCCGGCAAAATACAATGATGCCCTTGAGTTGCCGGCCAAGGCGTCGTCTTGGAATCTGATATCGGTATCCCTGTTATCGATGATGATGTTTTGGATGCCGGGCTGCGATTTGAGGTCGTTGCGGAGCTTGCCCGAGGAATAGCCTAGCGCCGGTTCGTCCCAATTTCCCGTTTCGGTATGAAAGATGATGATGTGGTCTTTTCTTCCCTCGAAAATCACGGTCCTTAGGCAATCGTTGAACGCGAATGTCTCGATGTTGATGATAAGGTCTGTTGTCTCGTTCGGATCATCAGATCCTTTGAAGACGATTTTCTCGATGAGCGGGCAGCCGGCGAAAGTGTGCGCCGCCTTCTCGGTCGGGGTGCTCGAGTTATAGGCGGAGGCCTGATTGGGCGTGACGGTGAACCCTATGAAAGTCCGGGGGAATACGATGGTGCTGACATCGTAGAGCGGGGTATTCGTCTCACTGAAGCGCTTGCGGCTGAACGGCTTGTCGCCGAAATTGGCGCCGCCTTGGCTTGAGCCGAATTTATAAAAGGCTTCGTGGTCAATGAATTCGAGGCAGGACTTTTCGTCATCGTAATCCCAGATGAAGGTTCGGCAGTTAGGCATGCGCTGGTTCCAGTTTTGCTGGCAAAAAGCCCACGCGCCAATGAATTTCACGGAATAGGGAAGGGTTACTTTGAGGATCGAGGTGACGTTCGGCAATTTCGAGAATGCCCATTTTCCGATGTTCTCGAGGCCGATCATCGCCTTGAGGTCGACCCTTGGAGTGGCGCTGTCGCCGGCCTCGAGGTCGGTGCTGCAGTTCGCCGCGCCGCCGGCGATGACTTTGAGGTTCGTCCATCCTTCGAATCTGGATTCGCCAATGGATTTGAGGTGAATCGGCAAATACAGGCGCTTGATCCTGGTCTTCACGTTGTTGAGCGCGTTGCTCATGATTGCGACTACGGGAGTGTTGGAGCCGAGCGGGAGATAGTTCGGCACCACGACGAAATCGACGTCGGTATCGCCGATATAGGAGGTGATGGTCGCCTCGCCGTTTGTGATGGTGTAAGTGAAGTTCTCGCTGTAATAAGCCCCGCCGGTCGTCCTTTCGTAGTTCGCATTGCTTCCGCTTGCGTACTTGAGGCTGGCGTTGTATTCGCTGTACCTCCCCCAGTTGGGATGGGCGGACATCCAGCTGTTGTATTTGGCCACATCCGCGTTTTCGCATGCGAAATAGAAGTGGAGCGTGCTGCTGCAGTGGTTGAAGGCGAGCGGTTCGATGTCGCTCGTGGCGTAGTCGTCGAAGAAGGAGGTGGGGATGAACACCTTCTGGATGGATGAACAACCCTGGAACGCCCTGGCCTCGATGACCTTGATGCTTTGGAAGGAAAGCATGGAGGAAAGCGAAACGCATCCGTTGAATGCCTCGCGCCTGATATAGCGAACGCTCGAGGGCAATAAAAGTGAGGACATGGCCGCGCATTTGAAGAAACAGAAAGCCGGTATTTCCTGAAGCACGCTCGTGATGATGTCGCCCTCTTGGGATTCTTGCTGCTCTTCGCCCTCGACCGGACAGGCGCTATCGGAGAAAGCGGTGTCGGCGCTGGAGTTGTAGAAGCGGACCGTCTGAAGGTTTTCGCAGGAGTAGAAGGCCGATTCGCCGAGCAGTTCAACGGTATATGGAATATTGATTGAGGAGATTTTGCAGTGGATGAAAGCCTCATAATCGATGATGCGGATGTTATTGCCCATCGTGACGCTCGTGAGATTCGTGGCATCGCGGAAGCAATCGTGCCACAAGGCCACGACCTCTCCGCCGTCGGCCGCGCAGGTCGAAGGCACGGTCACGCTGGCCCTCGTGTTGTCGGAAAGCGAGACCGCATAATAGGTTTTGCTTTGATCAACGGGATTCCAATGGGCATTGACCTTGAGCGGATGGTAATCCCAAGTGCCGTCGTTCAGCGTTTCGCCCTCTTCTTCTTGTTCGAGCAAATAGTGGGGCTGCCTGCCCATGAAGGCGGACGAGATTCCGCAGGAAACCGAGAGGAAAGGCAGCGCGCACAGCAGCATGCCTATCAGTTTGATCCTTTTCGAGATGATTGCCATTTTTCTTCCTCCTTCATGATGTATAAGCGTAGACGACCGTGTCCCCGGTTCCCTCGACGAGCACTGTTCCATCGGTATCCGCCACAGATATGTTCACGTTGGTCAAGTCTTTCGTTCGTCCGTAGTTCGTGATGACGACGCGGAGCACGCCGCTAGGATCTTCGGTCAGCACCTTGAATTTGGCGTCGGCGTAAACGAATCGAATGAGAGATGGTGATGGCGTGCTCGCAAATTGCGATCTATCGCTGTTCGATAGCAGCACATAGCAGCGTTCAGGGTCGTTGTCGACGCCTAGGTCGCTGTATTTCGCGGCTTTCAGGAAGTCGATATTCTCGACGACGTCGTTTCCGGTGAACGCATTGTCATCGAAGCTCAATTGGCCATCGTCTTGGCCTTGAGCGCATACGTAATAGATTTTCGCGGCCCCGAATCCGCTTCCGGATTCGCCGTCGGTTTGCGAGATGCCGGTGGCCCGTTTGTCGCCGGTGGCGGAGCCGAGGCAGTAATGCCCCTGCGGCAATTTGAAGGTGTGGACGAAGAGCCTCGTGTCGCCGCTCGTATATCCGTATTCGGTGCCGAATCCGTCTTCCTTCGGCATCGAGGACTGGGACGTGATCGAATTGGCGACGGTGAAATTGCCCGACGAATCGTAATTCCCGATTTCGCCGACGCCCGCGTTCACCCGATAGTCGTAATAAGCAAGGTGCTCATCGTCAGGCATGAAGAAAGCGTAATCGGGATCGTCGAAGTCGTTATCGATGTAATGATCGCTGAATTTTTCGATGTAGTCGGAATCCTCGATCCGATAGACTCCGAGGGCGGAAGGCTTATCCGGCTCGATGTTGGCCGCGACGACGGTGACGTTTGCGTAAGCCGTCTTGATTTCGAAATTGACCATGTTCGCCGCTGGGTTCCTATCTGCGGTCGGCGAGGTTTGGTCGCCTAGGTAATACATCTTGGGCCAGTAACTCTCGTTCTGAATAATGGATCCATGGGAGAGGTCCGGAGTCGCGAAGCTTGCGTAGAAGCCGCCTATCTCGAGGCCGGAGCTATCGCGGAGCATGACGCCGCATCGGTTGTCGTCGTTGGAGATCGGCTGTCCGCTTTGGTCAACCAATTTGAAATTGAAATATTTGCCGAGATAATTGCCGCCGCGAGAATTCATGTCGACGTCTTGGAAATAGAAGTTGCCGCTGCCCGAACGATAATTGGGCTGCAGGGCGAAGCGGAAATAGAAATTGTGGGCCCATTCCCTGTATTTGAAGCTATCGACCGTCGTTTGCATCGGGTCGGGCAGATGGTGCCCAAGCAGGATCGCGCTCGGGGAATCGGAAGCAAAGGAGTCGCGGTATCGCGCGAAGTTTATCCCGGATTCGGCGCTGTATTCGCCGGTCGCGTAATAGAGGTAATTCGGTGTGTTTTCCTCATAGCGGACGACGGATTTGTCGAGGTTTGCGCTCGCTTCGCTGCCATTGCCGACGATCGTGTCGGTGGCGATTGTGAAAACGCCGAGGTCGGAGTTGCTGATGATCTGGGATCCGCTGAAGGATACGGTCTCTTTCGCCAATGTGACGTATTGAGGACCGCCTTCGCTTTCGTCGCGCAGGTTTTTGCGCAAGTGGGTGATGTATTTGGTGGTGTAGTCGCTCGAACTCTTCGGCTCATAGCTTACGCCTCCGGCCAAAACGGGATCGGAATCGCTGCTAGCGAAGGAATCCTCATCGATGATGTCGTTGTAAACCGTCGTGAAATCGAGGACGCCGATATCCTTTCCGCTGCCGGTTGCGGCGCCGGCTTCCTGGGAGGATTTGTTCTGAACCGTATTGCCAACGCGACCGATGAGCCCGAGGTTGGAACCATTTTCCATCGAGTTGTGGGCGACCCCGGTGATGGTCGCGCCATCGTTCATGTTGAATGATCCGTCATGGACATAGCAGTCCCTGATCGTCCCGTCGCAATGACCGATCAAGAGCCCGATGTTATTTCCGTGGGCGTTGCCGACCTGCGTCTCCATTTTGACTGAGGTCGCGTAAACGGAATCGAGGCTGAATGTGAAGACGAGGGTTAGGAGGACCTTGGTGTGCTCCATTCCGTTGGAGTCGATGAGGTATGCATAGATCGAAGCGGATGTGGATGCGTTGATTGGGAAGGATTGGCTCGAGTCGGTGCGCTTCGACTGGAAGAAGGACGAAATCTCTTCGAGGTCGGGCTGGATGATTCCGTCGACTTCCTTCACGAGGTTCCCGGAAATGTAGCTCGAGTAGCGGTACTCGGAGGAATTGGGCGTATAGGCGGAGACGCTTGGGATCGTCTGGGGGTCATCAAGGCTGAAGACCCCTTCGGAAATGGTGCCGGAAAGGGGGAGGAAGATCGTGTTGCTGGAGCTTGAATTGAAGGAAGAATCGACCGTGCCGTCGCTGTCTGAATCGTAGTCGAACCTGACGCCGTCGTCCAAAGTCCCATCGCCATAAAGTTCAGAGTATGCGTCGGTGTAGCCCAAGGTGTTGATGGTGATGTCATCGAGATAGAGGTCATGGACCAATGAACCGTGGGCCGTATAGCCGAATAATCCGGCGTCTTCGGGATCGGCATATACATCGAGATGCTTGATCTCGAGGCCTTGGCCGTCGAATTCGCCATAGAATGGGACGGATTCCGACCCAATCGCATAAATTGGGTTGTGGGAATAATTCGAATCCCCCATATCGAGGTAGGGGACCTTTTCGAAGGAGGAATCGTCGGCATAACAAAGCCTTTCGGAGGGGTCGTTGCTTTCAAAGCCGAGCTTGAAATAGGTCTTTTCGGCGAAGACTCCGAGGCTTTGGAGCCTGGAGAGATTATAGAGGTGGCGGGGCCTGGTGATGATGTAGGGCTGCCCCGAAGTCCCAAGCCCCGACTCAAAATATGATCGGAGGCCGATTTCGCCGTAAGAACCGTCTCCCTTCGCGTTCTTCACGTAGAAAGCCATAGACACGCCGACGGCTAAAGCGGTCACGCTCAGGCAACAGGCAGAGATATAAAGTGGGAGGAGCCGTCTTTTGCCCATCGTCATGCCGCCTCCCCTATCTGGGTCCCGGTGAAATAGAATCCAAAATCCCGATCTAGTTTATAGATTTTCGCCAAGCGCTCGCCATTGGTGAAATAGGAACAATGCTGATAATCGTAGTCTATGGCGATATAGCAGTGGAACACGCTTTCTTGTGATGGGGAGATTTCCGCCGACGAGATGTTCCCGCCGAAATTGAGCTCGCAGGTGATCTGGCTGCCGGCGCCCGAGAATTTGGAATAATGGCCTGAACTGTTAGCCGCCTGGTCGAGATGTAGCGCGGACCATAAGGCAGACTTGTCTTCGAAGGCAACATCGGAAAATAGCGGATAGAAAACATAGAAATCCGAAGCCCTCAAGGCATTGCGCTGGCTTTCGTTGACGTAGCCGGTCGTATTGCCGTCTCCCTCATAGTCAAAAGCGTCCGCGCTTTGTCGGAATACCTTGAGCCCTGCCACGATTTCGGAAGCGTTCTTGTACTTGATCTCCACGTCCAGTATCACGGTCGTCATCTGGCGGTGGATGCCGGCTGAAAACTGCGCATCGGTGACCGATCCGTTGTTCTCTAGACTGATGAGCGTGGTGTCGAGCATATTGTTCCCGATGATTGCCCCATCGCTTCGCGGGGAGGCGTCGATGGTCAATGTATATGTGCTTCGACCGTCATCATAGGCATAGGTCAATGAATAGATTCCGCTTTTCTTGCAGCGGATGGTTTTGACGCCATCGGCGTCGACGATCTCGAATCTCTGATGGTCGCCGCTGATAGCAGGCGAAGAGAAGTAGTAGCATGTCCCGGATCCGCTTCCATCGGGCTCGGCGATGTTCCTTGCATCGAAGAGGATAAATTCGGCGCCAACGGGGATCACGACGTTTTCGCGAACCGCCGGCGAGGTCTCAACGCCTAAGCTGGAGGAGAACGAAACGCCGTTTTTGGTCGACCAAGGATCGGCTCCGCCTGAAAAAGATTCGTCGCCGATCAGGAAATATTGGAAGTTCTCGTCATTGACATATCTGATGGCGCCCCTCGTGCCTGCCTGAGTTGCAGTGTAGGCGCCCGATGACTTTGCGCCAAGCGTAATAACGGTTTGGGAAGCGAAATTTGGGTCGTTCGGAAAATCCTTGTCTTCGATGACGCAGGATTTAACGGAGCCTTCCTCGTAATAATTGAGGAGGTCATTCGAATTCTTGTAGTAGGGGTAATGGTATTTGTACGCCGTGACTTTTTGGATGTCGACGTTCAGGTCTCCGGCGACAGTATCGATGTTTGATCTCGCCATCGCGGCGCTGAACCAGGCGATGGTGCCGATCGCGACCGAGGCCAGATTGCCGATGACCAAAGCGGTGACCGCGACGATTTTGCGAATCGACTTCTTTTGCGCGTTCTCGCTCGCGCGTAAGGCTTTGATTTTCTCCAAGAGGCGTCCCATTTCTTAACTCCCCAAAGAGAACAAAAGACTCGTGAGCTGCAGCAATTCATAGCAGTTGCTGTTGCCCTCTGAGTCTTGCGTATAAAAGCCTGTGTCGGCGTTATAGGTATAGAAAGTCGATGAATCGTTCGAGAATTCGAT
>JAILKX010000213.1 GCA_024693415.1 Bacilli bacterium | reverse complement strand
CATGTTCGGGGTCCCGTCTTTCTTGGTGAAGCGGAACCGCTTGGCATCTGCGTACAGTTCTTCCGTTTCCGCTATCGTGAAATTGATTTTAATCTTGGTAATCATAGTTCGCTTTTCGAGAACTATATTACATTTTGTATAACGATATTTACAAGTCTTTTTAGTTCACTTTGTGAACATTCTTTTGTAAGTCCTTTTGAACAATTAAAATTTTGGACGGCCTAGGTTTTATTCGATATTTCAAATGCACTCTGGGATGAATTCTGATAGATCTTTCCCTCTGGTTAGCAGCGGCGAATCCCCTACTGAAAGATCTGGTTTGGAGGGTGCGAATATTTTAGTGACGCATTTAGATATAAAATATTTCAAAAGATTTTATCTAAAGTGTTAATAAAACTTAACTTTGTTATCACTTGTGTTACAATACCCTCCCGACGAAAGGAGGTCGGACTATGTCACCAGTCGTTAACGCCGTCATCGGCATCTCGCTAATCTTCCTCTGCACGACCCTCGGTTCCTCTTTGGTTTTCTTCCTGAAGGCCAAATCCATAACCCCTAAGCTCAATCGCATCTTCATGGGATTCGCCGCCGGGATCATGCTATCCGCATCCGTATTCTCTCTCATCACGCCCGCGCTCGACACGCAGGTAACCTATATGCCTTCATACGCGATCGTCGCGATCTCGGTCCTTGCCGGCGCCGCATTCCTATGGGGCATCGATAAGCTCACCCCGCACCTCCACGCCGCCACCAATGAAGAGGAAGGCCCAAAGACTTCCAAGATCTCGCGCACCTCGAAGATGTTCATGGCCGTCACGATCCATAACGTCCCTGAGGGTCTATCGGTCGGCATCGCTTATGGCGTCGCCCTCGCCGCCGTGGCCGCTGAGGCCAGCAACGCCGCGGCCCTCCTCACCGGCGCGCTTATGCTAGCGGTCGGCATCGGCATCCAGAACATCCCTGAAGGCGCAGTTGTCGCCCTCCCCGTCGTCGGCGAGACCGGCAACAAGACCAAAGCCTTCCTATTCGGGACTTTCTCAGGCGCGGTCGAACCTATCGCCGCGGTCGTGGGTCTATTCCTCGCCATGTTCATCCAGCCCATCATGCCCTGGGCCCTCGCCTTCGCGGCCGGCTGCATGCTCTACGTCGTCGCCGAGGACATGATCCCCGAATTCCAGTCCGGCTCCGTGAGCCATGAAGGCGTATGGTCCTTCATGGTCGGCTTCGTCCTCATGCTGGTGCTCGACACCGCTTTAAGCTAAAATCTCAATCGTCATCCGGAGGGTCATCCCATGAAAGAATTCGACGCCTTGAAACCATATCTTGAGAGGAAGAGGGACCTTCGTTACCTCTCCTCCATCATCTATTACGACCTGCAGACGAGAGCCCCTGCCAAAACCCTTGGCAAAGAGGCCGAGCTCGCCAACGATCTAAGCGCTCAGATCGCCGAGATCAGCCAGGACCCCGAATACATAAAGCTCGTCAAAGCCTTCGATAAAGCCCCCGGCAAAAACCCCGAGCAGCAGAGGCTTTCCGAGATCCTGATGAAGGAAATCTCCTTCATGGAGAAGGTGACCATCGAGCAGTATTCGGCCTGGAACAAATCCATCAGCGACTCCAACGCCGCCTGGCGCGAATGCCGCATGAAGAACGATTTCGCTTCCTTCCTCCCAGCCTGGGAGAAGGCGATCCAAGCCCAAAAGGAGATGTGCGAAATCAAGAAGGGGCCGGAGCACAAAACCCTCTATGACGTCTGCTTGGACGACTATGAGCCCGGCGAGACCGAGGAACAGGTCACCGCGGTCTTCGAACCCCTTAAGAAAGCCCTCATCGAATTGCTCCCTGAGGCCATGAAGCGCCAGCAGTCCCTATCCATCCCGCCCGTCTACCCCCACAGCATCGCCAAGCAACGCGAATTGACCCCCAAGCTATTGGAGCTCATCCGCTACGACCTATCTAGAGGAGCCATCGCCGAAAGCGCCCACCCCTTCTCGGATGGCCTCTCGATCAACGACGCCCGCATCACTACAAACTACGATTACGAGGATATCCACGGCAACCTCTCGACCGTCCTCCACGAAGGCGGCCACTGCATGGAATTCCAGAACTGGCCGCAAAGCCATTACGACAACTACGTCGAGATGACCGCGACCGCCGCGGTCTGCGAGACCCACTCAAGGTTCTACGAGAACATCCTCGGCAAGAGCAGAGAGCTCGCTCCCCATCTATTGAGGCTCTGCCAAGAGACCTTCGGCGGCGAGTTCCTGAACATGACCGAGGACGAGTTCTATAATGGCGAGAACGTGGTGAAGCCAAGCCTCATCCGCTGCGACGCCGATGAGCTCACCTACTCGCTTCACATCATCATCCGCTTCGAGATCGAACGCGACCTGATCAACGGCAAGATCGAAGCCAAAGACGTCCCCGAGATCTGGAACAAGAAATATAAGGATTACCTCGGCATCGACGTCCCCGATTACGCTAACGGCTGCATGCAGGACACCCACTGGTCGGAAGACCTCTTCGGCTACTTCCCCTCCTATGCCCTCGGCAACCTCTATGGAGCCCAGATCCTAAACGCCATGAAGAAGGATCTGAACGTATCCAAATTCCTCAAGGAAGGCAACCTCGAACCCATCCGCAAATGGTTCGCCGAGAAGGACTTCGCCTACGATTACCTCCACCCCGAGGAATGGATCGTAAGGATCACCGGAGAAAAACTAAACCCCCAGTACTTCATCGACTACCTAAAAAGCAAATTCCTTGCATAATCCCGTTAAAGCGCCCTTAAACCAGGCGCTTTTTTCGTCCCTTGGGGCGGCGCCCGAGCTAAGTTGAAAGGACTAGCTCGGGGTGCCCGCTGCGGTCAAGACCCATATCGCCAAAATGAGGACATAACGTGGCCCATGTGAAAAATTTCGGGAGAGGGCATCCCTTCGAATTTGGCCAAAAGCGGCCATACTATGTCCTCCTGCGGTCGGCCCGCCCCGACAGCTATTTCTTAGCTCGGGCGGGGGCCGTTGGTATGCAAAAAAGACCACCGGTGAGGTGGCCTTGATGATTGTGGGGTGAAGACTACTTGATGCCGTAGGTCTTGAGCTGCCTCACGAGCGGGGCGACCGTCTTCTTGATGACCCCGTCGGCGAAGGGATCCTTCATGCCGCATTTGGTGACGAGGGTGCGGAAGGGGTATTTGCCGCCCATGGCGCAAAGCTTCAGGTATCTCTTCCAGGCAAGGGCATGGTTCTTGCGGTCCAAGTTGAAGAACTCGAAGGCCATGACCTGGGCGAGGGTGTAGTCGATGTAATAGAACGGGGAGCCGAAGATATGGCCCTGCATCAGCCAGCGGTGGCCGGTGGCGAGGTAGGTGTTCTCCTTGTAGCACTCGACCTTGTAGGGGGTGTACTTGACTTCGAGCTCATGCCACTTGGCATCCCTTTCCGCTGGGGTGGCTTCGGGGTTTTCGTAGACCCAGTGCTGGAATTCGTCGACCGTGACCCCATAGGGGAGGAAGGAGATCGATTCGGCGAGGTGCTGGTAACGGTACTTGAGGGGATCGTCGAAGAAGAGGTCCATCCAGGGCTCGGCGAAGAATTCCATCGACATCGAGTGGATCTCGCAGGACTCCATGGTCGGGGAACGGTATTCGGGGACCTTGATGCCGCGGCTCATGTAGGCCTGGAAGGAATGGCCGAATTCATGGGTCAAGACGTCGACGTCGCCGGAGGTTCCGTTGAAGTTCGAGAAGATGAACGGGATCTTGTATTTGGCGAAGTAGGTCATGTAGCCGCCGGTCTGC
The DNA here is from genome assembly GCA_024693415.1 of Bacilli bacterium. Next base: position 4,062 of record JAILKX010000213.1, on the reverse strand, counting down.
TTGCCGGGCTTGGCCTCGAGGTCGAGGACGTGGTGGTCGGCCATGAAGCGGAAGAAGAAGCTCGTCTCGGGGGAGAGCTCATCGTACATCTTCTTGGCGTATTCGATCTTCTCTTCGGTGGTGCCTTTCGGGATGGGGTTGCCGTCGGCGAAGAGGATGCCCATATCGTAGGAATGGGGATCCTTGATGCCGGTGCGCTTGAACTGATCCTTCATGAGCTTGCCGGCGAGCGGGGTGATGGATTCGCGGATCTGCTCGCGGTAGGCGGCCACATCGTCCTTATCGTAGTCGAAGCGCGACATCCTGAGGTAGCCAAGCTCCACATAGTTCTTGAAGCCGAGCTTCTTGGCCATCTTATCCCTGACTTTGACGAGCTGATCGTAGATATCCTCGATCTGGTCCTTGACCGAATCGAGGTAGCCGTAATAGGCCTCGGAGGCCTCTTTGCGGGTCTCGCGGTCATTCGAGAGCAGGAACTTGCCCATCTGCGAGGTGTTGTAGACGCCGCCGCGGAAGGGGATCTCCGCCGAGGCGATGAGCTCGGAATACTTGGAGGAGAGGGTGTTCTCCTGGATCGACTCCTCGACGATCCTCTCGTCGAAGGAGCGGAAAGCGTAGTCGTACATCTTGAAGAGCAGGGAGCCGAGCTTCTTCTCGAGGTATTCGCGGTGCGGGGACTCTAGGAGGGCTTTGGCCCAGAGGTTTTCGGCGGCGCTTACCTTGGGGAGGCCGTTGTTCAGCTTATCGTCGGCGGCCTTGTACTTCTTGTTCTTGGTGTCGATGCTGAAGAGGACGCTGCAATGGGTGACTTCGTTATCGAAGGCGTCGCTCCACTTGGCGTGCTTCTTCCAGACTTTATGGGCTTCTTCGGGGGTTTGGGCGGCTTTCAGCTCTTCCACGAACCCATTGATCTTCTCGACCGCTTTGTCGAGGTTGGGCACGCGGAAGGGCCACTGCTCAAACGGGGGCAATTCTTTTGGCATGTTGGTTCTCCTTAATTGATCCTGACGAAGGGGGAGGGCTTCCTCGATGAGGGCTCCTTCTTCTGGATCTCGCGTTTCGCGAAGTATTCCTCGGCTTCCTCGTAGCGTTCGGCGATCAGGTATTGCTCGCCCTCCACGCGGGAATAATTCTCCTTGAGGCTTCCCTGCTGGACGAGCGACCTGATGAGGGCCTTGCCGCTTCGGGGGCGGAGGCTTATGAGGCAGCCATAGGTCCTGAGGGTCGAGAATCGCTCGAAGGCGGGGTCGCCCTGCAGGAAGGCGATGAGCCCATCCATCGAGGGGGCATAGCCGATTTTGTTGAGCTCGCGCACCGCCAAGATGAACTTGAGGGCGCGGACGCTTACGGACTTCCTTCGCATGGGGTGCATTATATAACAAGGACGAAAGTTAGCAAATCGGATACTTCATCTAAAGATGAGCAATTCCGTTGAAACTTGCTTCCCACATGACTAGAATATGCCCTTGGTAACCGATTATGGAAAACGAAGAGACCATCAAATTGATACATGCGACGCTCGGGAAGATCAAGCCCTTCCTCCAGCGCGACGGAGGCGACATCGACTTCATCGGCTTCCGCGACGGCATCGTCTACGTGGCGATGGTCGGCGCCTGCGAAGGCTGCCTCTATGCGGCCGACGACATCGCTAGCGGCGTCGAGATCATCCTGATGGAGGAAGTCCCCGGGGTCATCGCGGTCAAATCGACCGACATCCCCGACGACATCATGGCCGCCTACCTCGAGAGCAAAGCGAGCGATTACACGGTCTCATCATCGGAAACCAAATGAGGGCTGAAAGCCCTTTGCACCCCCGCAAAACCCCAATCTAATTGTTTAATCAGCGAATATTTGGTGCTATATTAAGAGAGTAATAAGGAGACTAAAAAATGGAATGGTTCGATAAGCAGTCCAACATCGTGAAGTTCATCCTTCTCATCCTCCCGTTCGTCGGCTGGATCATGGAGCTCATCATCCGTTGGAGCCAGGTCATCAAAGAAGCCTCCGTGCTTAACATCGTGGTCGCCTTGGTCTACACCTTCTTCGGTTGGGCCTGGGTCCTTGGCCTCATCGATGCTATCATGGTCCTTCTTGGCAACAAGATGCTCTTCCTCTGATAACTGGATCACGCTAATCAAAAACGCTCCCGGGTTCGGGAGCGTTTTCTCTTATTCGATGATCGCGTTTTCCGCTCGGTTGGCCATCACGTAGCCAAGGCGGTTATAGACGTCCTCGCGGTTATAGGTGAAGGGCTCGCCGTTTAGCTGGATGAAGGTGCCACCGGCTTCGGAAACTATGAGGTCCCCGGCCGCGACGTCCCATTCCTTGGTGCCGCTCGACATCCTGATGAAGAATTCGTAGCTGCCCTCGGCCAAGGCGCAGAACTTAAGCGCGGCGCCGATCGGGGTCGGCTCGCCCTCGAATCTCTCCTTGTGCTTATCCATGAACGCCGCTTCCTTTTCGTTGAAGAAGCTGACCGAGCGCATCGCGCGGAGGTTGGATAGGCGGTCGGAGCAATGGATCTTTTTGGCGACCCCGTTCTCCAAGACATACGCCCCCTGGCCCTTGACCGCGTAATAGAGCCTATTCTGGGCGGGGATATTGATGACGCCGACGACGATCTGCTTGTCGACGCATAACGCGATATTGGTGGTGAACTGCCCGTTCTTCGAGACGAATTCCTTGGTCCCGTCGACGGGGTCGACGATCCAGATCGCCTTTTTGGAGAGGCGTTCGGCGGTGTCTTTGCTCTCCTCGGTGAGGAAGCCGTGCTCCGGGAAAGCCTTGGAGAGCTCGCCGCGGATGATCTCGTCGGCCTTCTTATCGGCCTCGGTGACCGGCGAATTGTCGGATTTGATCTCGACGTCGAAGTCCTTCGCGTAGACCTCGAGGATTACCTTCTGGGCTTTTTGGGCCGCCTTGATCGCGGCGTCCAATTCTATTTCGTACATACTCAAGCCTCCGAGTCCATATTATACGGCCTTATCTCATCGAGCGCCTTCAAAACCTCTTCGAGTTTTGGCTTGCCGTCAACGATCGATAACCCCGCCGCGAAGGTATGTCCTCCGCCGCCGAATTTCGCCGCGGTCTTCTGCACTCCATAGCCGCTATTGGACCTAAGCTCGACCCGGATCTCGCCCCAAGGGGCTTCGCAGAAATAGGCATAGACCTTGTTCGGTTTGGCGTTCGCGATCGCATTGACGAAGGAGGAAGCCACCTCGTATTCGAGGTTATAGGTTTCGTATTCCGGTTTATTGATCCAGCAATACGCCACCTGTCCATATACTTTGGTATGCGCGCACATGTACGCCTTGAAGGCCTTCATGTCCGGGGTCTCGTGGTAGACGATGTCCTTGATCTTCTCGGGATCGGCCCCAAGTTCAATCAGCTCATCCCCGACCTCGAAGGTATGCTTCGTGGTCCCGAAATAAAGAAAGCCCCCTGAGTCGGTGAGGATACCGGTGTAGAGGGCATAGGCGCTCGAAACGGGAATGGTCATCCCATTCTCCTTGAGGAAGTCATAGATGATCTCAGCCGCCGCGATGCGGTGCATGTCGACGAAGTTCGGCCCGTCGAAATACTCATGCTCGCGGTTCGGGTTATGGTGGTCGAATTTCATGAAAGACGAGGCGAGGTTCACCCTCTCGTCCTCGACGCGCCTTAAGCAAGACACGTCCACAAGGATCGCTAAGGATTCCCTGATGTCATCCTCATTGACCTCATCCATCTTCCCGATGAGCTCGAACAAAGATGGATACCCCGTCCCGATCGCATAGACTTTCTTGTCGGGATAGGTCACCCTCAAAGCATCGCGCAGCCCGATCTGCGAGCCATAGCAATCCCCATCGGGCAAAGCATGCCCCCAGATGGTGATGGTGTTGGCTTGTTCGATGATGCCGCGAAGTTCTTCAAAGGTACTCATGAAAGCCCTTTAGCATAGCCAATTGGTTTCCAATTGCAAAGAAAATTTTTATACAAAGTCAATATTTCAGGGCAATTATGCATACACGCATCCAGCGGATTCCCATAAATATCCCCCGCTCCTTTGTCAGCCATCAAGTC
>JAILKX010000180.1 GCA_024693415.1 Bacilli bacterium | reverse complement strand
TCGGCGTCGTCATGATGATGTTCTTCCACAACGAAAAGGTGAAGAACATCGGCGAAATCCTCTGCGGCTTGGGCCTATTGTTCTTCGGCTTGGCCGTCATGAAGGACGCCTTCTCCAACGAAGACATGAACGCGGCCTGCGTCACGATGTTCTCCGCGATCAACTTCCCGCCGCTTCTGTTCTTGATCGGCGTATTGCTCACCGCGCTTGCCCAGTCTTCTAGCGCGATCACGGGCATCACGATCGCCATGGTCGGCGGCGGCGCGCTTGACCTTTCGAGCGCTTTGTACATCGCCCTTGGCGCGACATTAGGCACCGTCGCGACCACCTTGTTGGCCTCGATGAGCGGCAATATCGAAGGAAAGCGGGCGGCCACTACCGCGTTCGCGATGCGCGCCCTTTCCTCGGTTGTCGCCCTCGTGATCCTTTGGATCTTCGAGACCCCGATCACCGAATTCCTCCATCTCATGGCCATCAATGGATCCGACCAGTTCCCGGTCGCGATGTTCACCGTCATCTATAACGTCATCTTCATGCCGCTTATGATCCCGCTGATAAAGCCGTTCACCAAGCTATTCACCAGGATCCTCAAGGACAAGAAGGCGAGCGAATTCGCCGATGCGGTCCAATACATCGACGACCGACTCCTCAAGTCCCCTGAAATCGCCCTTATGCAGGCGCGCAAGGAGATCGTCCATATGTTTGATCTTGCGGAGACGAACTACCATAACGGCTTCGAGAAGATCCTCAATTACTCCGACGAGAAGACCAAGGAGATCATCAACATCGAAGGCCAGGTCGACTATCTGAACGCCCGCATCACCGACTTCCTGATCAAGCTGGCCCCGTTGCTGCAGACCTCTAGCGAAGTCAAGGTCGGCGCCTACTTCCACGTCATAAACGACATCGAGCGTATCGGCGACCACGCCTTCAACTTCCATGAGGCGGCCGACGCGATGAATCAGGAAGACCTATCCTTCTCCGAGACCGCGAAGAAGGAGATCAAGGAGCTCGACGCGGTGGTCACGAACATGTTCAAGATCGCCCGCGAGATCTTCATCAACAAGGACCGTTCCTCCCTCACCGTCCTCCGCGACCAGGAAGAGGATACCCACCGGATGAAGCAGGACTTCTACCAGCATCATTACGACCGCATCCTCGCCGAGCAGTGCTCGACCAAGATGACGCCTTACATCTCCTCCTTCATCGTCGAGCTGGAGCGCGTGGCGGACCACCTCACCAACATCGGTTACTCGATCGTGAGGCCGACCGGCGACACGATGGAAGCCACCTCCCCTGAGGACGCCAAGAAGCTCAAGAGGAAGGCCAAGGCCGCCAAATAAGAACGCGGGGTTCGACCCCGTTTTCTTTTGGGTATGGTTTCTATGCGAATTCGCATACACGTCCCCGTTGCTTTTGGATTTGGAGCAATCTATTTTATGCAATTTGCCCCTACCAATTTCGAGTATCTACATTAGAATACCCGTTGGGCTTCGGAGCCCGATGCAATGCCAATCAGAAAATCCACTTTGAACGACCTGCCGCGGATTGAGGAAATCCTCCTTTCCTGCCGCGAATTCATGAAGAACAGCGGCAACCCCCATCAATGGGAGGACATGGGCCGCGTCATCAGGAAGACGAAGGAAGACATCGCCTTGGGGAATTCCTATGTGATGGAGGAAGATGGCTCCATCGAGGCTGTGTTCACCTTGGCACTTGGAATTGACCCCACGTATATCCTTATCGAGGATGGGAAATGGCTGAACGATAAACCCTACGTCACGATCCACCGGATCGGCAGCACCTTCAAGAGGAAAGGCGTCCTGAAGGAGGCCGTGGAGCTCGCGCTTACGATGGCCGACGACGTGAGGGCCGATACCTCGGTCGACAATGCCCCGATGAGGAACGCGATGCTGAAGCTAGGCTTCGTCTATTGCGGAATCATCTACATCGATACGGGCGAATCCCGCTTAGCCTATCAATTATCAAAATGAAAAGCCTCGCAATTGAGGCTTTTTTCGCATATTTGGTGCCCGGGACCGGACTCGAACCGGTATGAGTTTGACCTCGAGGGATTTTAAGTCCCTTGCGTCTACCATTTCGCCACCCGGGCGCAACAAGGATTATATAATCGGAGGCGACGCCATTCAATCAAAAACAGCGTAAGCCCATAGAAACAAAAAACGCCATCATCTGGCGCTCTATCGATCACGGCCTGGGGTAATGGACCAAGATTTGGTCCCCCGTGTGAGGCTCGAACTCACGACCCCTTGATTAAAAGTCAAGTGCTCTACCACTGAGCTAACGGAGGAGTCATGGCTGGGGTGGCTGGGATCGAACCAGCGAAATGACAGAGTCAAAGTCTGTTGCCTTACCACTTGGCTACACCCCAA
>JAILKX010000165.1 GCA_024693415.1 Bacilli bacterium | reverse complement strand
GAGAACGTGGGCTACAAGGCGCTCCGCTACATCTTGGCGGTCGTCGCGATGATGGGGTTATCCATCTTCGCGGTCTATGGGCTATCCTACCTCACGGATGAGCTCGTCCTAATGAAATTCCTAGTCGATTCCTTGATCCTCATCGCAAGCCTCGCGGCTGCGGCGATCCGGGTCCAATTCAAAGCGAGGGGGAGAAGAAAACATGAAAGCCAAAGCACCAATGCTCTTCGCAATAGCTACGACCTCGATTAGCTTAGCGCTTCTTGGGGGCAACCTCATATCGACGTTCGCCCTCGCCGATCCGGTCGCCGAGAACACGGTCAATTCGACCTTGTTCAACTTCGACAAGGCGGGCGAAGCGACCTCAACAGAGGGGACGACCTCGACGGAAGAGGCGACCTCGACCGGCGGGACCACGTCCACCGCGACCGTCGAAGAGAATCCAGTCGAGGAGAATTCGGTCGGGTTCCAGCTCGGATCCACCAAAAAGACCTCGATCTCGGTCGAGCTCTCCGAGTATAACGACATCCCCTACTGCCTGATCGAAACCGATCTGGCCTACCTCTCCGACTTAAGGACCGCGATGGCTGAGGATTCTAGCGGCAAGATCGGGGTCAACATCAAATCCTCCTTCTCCGAGCTCATTGAGAACGCGGAAGGCGACCCGATTCTCGCGATCGACGGCGACTTCCCCTTCTGGTCGACCTCCAGGAAGGGATACGTGATCCGCAACGGCGTCGGGTTCCGTTCTTCGACGAGGACCGACGACGGCGATGACCTCGCGATCTTCAAAAACGGCTCCTTCCTCATCTACTCGGAATCCGATTATTCCTATGACGACATCATGGACGCGAATGAAGGCTGCTGGCAGAACTGGTCGTTCGGGCCCTCCCTCATCAAAGATGGGGCGATCAACGTCGCCGAGGACGAAGAGGTCTCCGGCAAATCCATGAGCGCCAATCAGCGCGTCGCGATGGGCATCAAGGAAGATGGGACCTTCTACTTCCTCTGCTCCGAGTTAGACGGCAACCGCCAAAAAGGGGATGGATTATCCCTCTATGAGCTCGCCGGCATATTGCTCGACCAGGGTTGCGTCGCCGCCTATAACTTCGATGGCGGCGGAAGCGCGGCCCTCTACTACAACCTCAATGGCGAGGATCACTACTTCATCGATCCTAGCCGCGAATTAGGAGATATCGTCTATGTTGTGGCATCGTAATAGGGTTCAGATATTCAGTTATCTCGGCGCGAGCGCCTTCTGCGGGTTCTTCGCCTTCATGTACTATCAGTTCAGCCGGGGTCTTAGGAGCAACTACATGACCTTCCTCTTCCTCTGGCCCCTCGCCTTCGTGGCATTGTGGACGATCCTCACGATGCTCAAGCAGGAACTAAGCGGATACGCGAAGGCCTGCATCGCCAATAGCTGCCTCCTCATCACGCTGCACTTCGCCTTGCTTGGCATCTACGAGATGGCGGAGACGGCATCGAGTTGGCTCTACATGTTCCTCATCATCGGGGCGGTCTACCTCCTAGCTGCCCCCGTGGCCGAGCTCATCTTCCGGAAACGCCATAATCGGGAAGAGGCTCGCGCATAGATAAAAATCGGACCGTCGTGCATCGGTCCGATTTTCAATTCCGTTGAGGGCATGTATGCGAATTCGCTTATTCGTGCAGGACGTAATCAGTGTCTTCGTCGATGATCTCAAGCATCACTTTGGCGATCTCTGGATCGAATTGGGTGCCTGCGTTCTTCTCGACTTCCGACCTCACGATTTGCTGGGCCAAGTATGGCCTATAGCTTCTATTGGACGTCATCGCATCGTAGCTGTCGGCCACGCCGATGATCCTGGCTTCCAGCGGGATCTCCTCCCCTTTGATGCCATCGGGATAGCCTTTGCCGTCGAACCGTTCATGATGCCACCTCGCCCCGATCAAAAGGTCCGGGTTCTCGGTGATTTTGCTTAGGATATCGCCGCCGATCTTCGGATGGGTCTTGATGGCTGCGAATTCCTCGTCGGTCAATTTGCCCGCTTTGTTGAGGATCGCGTCGGGAACGCCGATCTTGCCGATGTCGTGGAGCAAGGCCTGACGCCAGATCTTCTCGATCTGCTTCTTGTCCATGCCCATCTTTTCGGCGATCATGCAGGAATACTTGGCGACGCGGGAGGAATGGCCGCCGGTGTAGCGGTCCTTTTCGTCGATCGCGGTCGCGAAGGCCGAAATCATCTGATCCATGAGCTTCCTCTCCTTTTGGATCACGTAGTTCGAATAGCCCATGACGTATGTGAGGAAAACGAGCAATAGGGAAACGGTGTTGGCGAGGGTCGTGATGGATATGCCGGTCACGAAAAGCTGGATCACGATCGCCCCGATCGGCAGGAATTCGAACATCAGGAACTCGATTTTCTCGACTAGGCGCAGGTATTTCCAGTTCTTGAACGTCAATAGCATGATGATGACCATCGCAAGCTCATTGATGGCGAGCATGATCCAATAGGTGTCCAAACGGTGATAGACGTTATTCTCGTCGAAGTAGTAATAGAATCCAAAGATCCTCGAGAACACGAGCACGATCATCCCGGCGAAGATGATGCCATGGGTGATGTATCTTTCGGCCTTCATGTAGCTGCCGCCGTTTTTGGTGGCGACGTGGCAAAGGAATTCCATGACGAAGAATATCAGAAGCATATTGCAGAAGAAGACCAGGAAGTTGCTGATCCTCACCATGTAATAGCCTAAAGTCGACGGATCGCCGCGATGGAGATAGGCAAAGGCCTCGGCCACATTGAGGACGGCGTTGGTTGCAAGCATGCAGATGACGATGAGCGCCTCTTTCTTGTCGAAGCGCATCGTCGCCAAAACGATGATCGCGGTGATGACGCAGAACACCGCGCTCCAGATGTTGAATACGATTTGAATTGTCTGTAAGTCCGCCATAATCGCCTTTCGGCGCATAAAGCATACTTGTTTCGGGCGATAAAGCAAATTACAAATGTAATTTCGGCCTCCATTTCAAAAATCCACGGGGGACGTGTATTGATATTCGCTAATTCCAATCATTCGTCGTCCACCCCGAGCAACATTTGATATTGCTCCGGCGGAGTTCAACGACATCACTCTGGGGCAAGGCGATAAATGCCGTTGCCGTTGTAATACTGGCAGCCGTCGGGATTTATCATCGCATAGAGGCAGAATCTGCGCTCGTCGAATTTCCCGTCTACCCTTTTTTCGAATACGCATAGCGCAATATCGAATACCTTGTAATAGTAAAGGTTGATAAGCTCCTGCCTCGTCGACCCGTTTTCTACCTTTTCTTTGACCTGGGCGTCGATGAGGCTTTGGAGGACGCCGACGATGACCGCTTTATCTTGCTCCTCCAATTCAATGGAATACATATACCAGTAACGGTCGACCGTGGTCTTAAAGCCCAGCCAATTCTGGGTATAATCGCTCGTCTGGAATTCGGGCGCGTCATCACTGATGGTCTTAATGGTCACGTAAGACGATGCGAAATCCTTATAAGTCACATTGACGGTCTTGGTGGTCGCGTCGACGTTAAGGACAACGTCATTGAAATACAAATCCCCGTTGACCGAGGTGACCCCATAGGTGAAAAAGTCCGATGCTTTATCGGAAAAGACGCTGCAAGAGCAGAGAAACAGGGGCAAGAAAGCGATGGAGAATATGGCTTTTGGCTTCATGACCCCATTATATTTCATTTGCTAAAGGGTCTAAACAAAAACGCGCCGAAGCAGTTCAGCGCGCCATGTTTCAATTGGTGCGGGCGACAGGACTTGAACCTGCACGGTCGCCCATTAGATCCTAAGTCTAACGCGTCTGCCATTCCGCCACGCCCGCATTGCCGAAATTCGGCTCGGATATATTAAACCAATCGGCTCGAATTTGAAAGAACCTCTATCCGCGGCTGTTGAGCACCATCTCGCGCGCGTAATCCAATTGTTTGGGAGTGGGTTCGCCATCGGAGATGATGAAGGCGATCTCGCGGATCTTCTCCTCGAGCCCAAGTTCGCGAATATCGGTATACGTCCTCCCTCCTTTTATGGATTTGGAGATCTTGATATGGTGGTCGGAGAACGACGCGACCTGCGGCATGTGGGTGATCGCGATGACTTGCCTCGCCAAAGAAATCTCGTAGATCTTCTTCGCGACTTTGTAGGCGATTTCGCCGCTGATGCCGGTATCGATTTCGTCGAAGATGACGGTCGGGGTCCGATTGGCTTTCACGAAGATCGCCTTAAACGCGAGCATGATGCGGCTCGCCTCGCCGCCGGAAATCACCTTGTCGAGGTTCCTCATGCCTTCGCCGACGTTGGTCTCGATCAAGAAGGCGATGGAATCGATGCCCGAATCCGTAAAATAGGTCTCATCGGCCTTCGACACGTCCCTGAAGGAAATCGCGAACTTCGCCTGCAGCCCTAAATCGATCAGGTTCTCGCCAAGCTCCGCCTCGATTTGCTTCGCCGCCTGCTTCCTGACCGTGAATAGGTCTTTCCCTAGGCTGATGGTCTGCTTTTTGGCTTCTTCGAGTTCTTTTGCCTTATTAGCGATCTGCGCCTCGAATCCGCTATGGTCGCCGACCATCGATTCAAGCTCATCGCGATACGAAATAAGCGCGGGGATGTCCTTCTTGTACTTGCGCTTCAGAGATTCGAGGTCGCTCTGACGGCTCATGAGTTCGTCGAGCCTAGAAGGATCGTAGTCGAGGTTTTGGAAATCCTTCTTGAGGTCGGAGAAGATGTCGGTCATCTCATAGTAGGCGTTGTCGAGCTTCTCGTAGGGTTCTTTCAGCGAGTCGCGGAACTCCGAGAGCTTCTCAAGGGTTCTGTTGAGCTCATATAGGCGGTCCACGAAATCCTCGCGGATGATGCCGTCGGCGGTCTGGTAAAGCGCATAGATCTTGTCGTAATTCTTGAGCAAGGAGAGCTCGCCCTCGATCTCTTCCTCTTCGTTTTCCTTGAGGCCGAACGCCTTCAGTTCATTGAGCTGATAGGCGTAGAAATCGCGGCCCCTCTCAATGTCTTCCTGCTTCTTCTTCAGCGCTTCATATTCCTGCTTTTTCAGGCGATAAGCCTGCAAAGACTCGATATATGAGGCTAAATACCGTGCAATTTCAGGGTTGAATCCATCGACGATCGAAAGGTAGTTCTCCGGGTTCAACAGCTTCTGGCTATCGAATTGGACATGGATGTCGGCGAGGTATGGGGCGATCTTATTGAGATCGGCAAGCGTCGCCGGGACGTCGTTGATCTTGATGTAGTTCTTGGTCTTGGAGATCGTGCGCTCCACCCGGATTCTATTTTCGATGAAGGGGACCTCGATCGCGGAGAGTTCCGCCTCAAGCTTCTTGCTCCTCACGATGAAGTCGCCGATGACGGTCGCCTTCTCCTCGCCTTGGCGGATGAGCTCGCTTGAGGCCCTAGCCCCCAAAAGCAAGGACAAGGAATCGATCACGAGGCTTTTCCCAGCGCCGGTCTCGCCGGTCAATACGGTGAATCCGTCGCCGAAAGAGACATCGATGTTCTCGATGATGGCGAAATTGGTGATCCTGAGCCTTGTGAGCATGGCAACATTATATTCCAAAGCGGCGAATTGACGAGAGGATTGCTTTAGCAAATGCCGAGCCGATTCGCGGCGCGGCCCACCCCGACCGCATCTGAATAGATGCTCGGGCGGGGCCCAGGGTAAGAAAAAGACCTCTAGTCGCCTAGGGTCTCTTGGGGTGATTACAGATTCATGAAGCTTCTGCTGTCCCACATCTCGTCCGCATAGCAGGTTCCGAGGGTTTCTTCGAAGCGTTGATGCTTGGGTTTGTCGTAATCGTCTTTCCTCTTCCCGAAGTGACGGGTGAGGGTCTTCTTGATGTACTGAATCATCTTTCCTT
>JAILKX010000154.1 GCA_024693415.1 Bacilli bacterium | reverse complement strand
ATAGCCATCGTTATATTTACCAAGATGGCGATATTCGTCAATCAAATTGTAAAGATACGGGAAATGCCAACCCTTCTCATCGCGGTAGTAAATCATGCCACGAATGACATTTTGCGGGTGGGTGCCGAAGTTTGAGCCATTTCCATCAAAGCAAGCCAAAAGGTCGCGGGAAAGATGGGGAATTGCAACGATTCCGGAATCATCATCCTTGCTGGAGGCGGGGCAATGGGAGTTGACCTTGGACGGAATCCAGGGGTTCCATGGGCCGCCATCGAGGAAGGTGTACCACGAATTATTGCAGGTATGATAGGCTTTGGAGCCCTCCTCCCAGCAGGTCGCAATCGCACATTTTACGGAAGGATATTTTTCCTTGATATAGTTAATGGTATAGGCGTCGAGGAAGTAGGATCCGGTCGACTGCGGGTAGAATCCGAACTTCTCGTAGAACATCGAGAAGACATCATCGACGATGGCTCTCTTATCCTCTTTCGAGAACATCCAGATGCAGAAGTCCTCGGTCTTGTACTTCTCTTTGAATTCCTTGCAGGGAAGACCGAGCAAAGAGAGGGCGATCTCATCGCCGTATTTCTCATGATGCTCTTTGGCGGTCTTGACGATCAGGTCATTGAACAAAGAGGCGTAGGTAATGTGGATTGTGGTCTTGAGACCGTTTTTGTGGGCGCATTCTTGCTGGAAGAGGAAGATGTCTAGCGATTCTTCCGAAACAGCTTTGGCCTTTTTGCCTCCGCTTTTCTCCGCGTACTCCGGGGAAAGTTCGGGGCGATGGATGATGTTGACGACGAATTGATTGTCCATGGTTTTTTCCTTTGCCTTTTAACTAATTGCGTTTGGAACGTCCTCAGCTTTGTAGAAGTTGATTTGGGTTTGAATGGGGGTGATGGTGGTTTCCTGGGAGGTGGTTTCCACTTCGCAGAGATCGCACACCTTGATCGACCATTCTTCCTGACCGTACATCAGGTAGTCATAATACTTGAAACTCGTCCTGAACTCATAGCCGACTCCCTTGAACGCTTCCACGACCTCAGCTCGATATAATCCATTAATAAAGATTACGTAAAATGGCGCCCTCCCGTTCGTCGGCGGGACATAGCCATATACGTAATCCTCATAATTGAGACCTGGGAGGATTGTGTCAGCCTCCAGATAATCGTCGAGTTCCTTTTTCGGCAAAGCCGTGGAATACGTATATCCTTCAAAAACGTAATCCCGAGCCCATTTCGGATACATCGACAGGTCTGGCTGGCAACCTGAAAAAGTCAAAGAGAGCAACGCTGTGAGGAGGAAAAATCTCTTTTTCATAGACGGCATGAATTATATTGAATCGCCTCATGATTCACAATACTGTCTGGCACATAAATAATTCGTTTTTGGACCGAATCCTCAATCCTAGGCCAGCCCCAATAATTGGCATTAAATATAGAACGCGCGAACCCCTTGACTTTGAAACGCGCCATTACTATTATGTCAAATCAAGGAGATACTTTTAAATTCTATGAAAGGTTTTAATTTTAAGCCTCTTGTTGGCTTGGCCTTAAGCACGATGTTTCTTATGTCGTGCTCGGGAAACGGGTCATATGTCGACGGCAGAGAAACAGTTGAGTTCGGATCATATCCGCAGGCTCGCGTAACTGATAACGCGACCATTTCCGACTTGGATGCAGCCGCAGGTGCGCTTCCAACCACTTCCGATGACGGCACTTGGACCGATTATGGATATTACAGAAATGAATCCGTCGTCAAAATCATGTGGTTCAAGGACGTTGAATACAACAACGCCAAGTATCGCGGCGTTCATATGGTTAGCTATCGCCCGAGAGAAACCCGCTTGGGCAAATCCACCCTCAGCACCGTGCAGGACAACAACGGCTATCTGCTCACCAAGGATGCCGACGGCAATTATGTTCCGAAGACATTCTGGTTCAAATACGAGCCGATCAAATGGGTGGTGCTGGACACCAAGGAGACCGGCGAAAAATTGCTGAACGCGACCATCGGGCTCGACGCACAGGACTTCCACCATACTGCGAAGAACGGCGACAACAATTACGCCAATTCGTTTATCCGCGGATGGATGAATAACGATTTCTACAACGCGGCCTTCACCGCCGAAGATCAGGCCAAAGTCCTCACCACCGAAGTCGACAATTCAAAATCCAGCACTTCTGATTTTGATATCGAACTAACGGATTACGGCTGCGAAAACACCAACGACAAGGTGTTCCTCCTCAGCTTCCAGGAATTAATGAAATACATGCCGACGAACGACTCCCGCGTTCGCTATTGCTCTGAATACGCCAAGTGTCAAGGTGCCTTTGCCGACGGCATGATCAGCGACTCAGATCTTTACGAAGAGGCGAAATCCACCGATGAGTCGGCCGAGGAAGAATCCGAAGAAGAGGAAGAAGACGTCACCATCGTCGGCGCGACCGAATGGTGGCTCCGCTCCCCGTCTCCCTCGAAAACCACATACAACGTCTGGCGCGTCCGCTCCACCGGTGCGTTTGACCTCAAAACCACGATTCACACCGAATACAGCATTCTTCCGGCGATTTGGCTGGCAGCCTAAACAAAGCCAAAACAAACGGCGGCCTTATGACCGTCGTTTTCTCATCTAAGCGCGCCATACGCAGGCATAGCGCAAAAGAAAAATAGATTATTGGGCGAATGCGCAATATAATAACCGCATAAACATGCGCGAACGATAAGGACTTTCTCGTCAGTAGAAGTAATCATTTGATCGCCATATCGTTTGCGTTCTTACATCAAGGGCCTTGTTTTTCGTCGGATAGGTCATTGGAGGAAAAGGAATGAGAAAGATCACAACATTCTTGATGTCCGCCCTTTTATTAGGAGGCGCAGCAACCGCTTTCGTGCCACTCAACAACCCAATAAGCCTCGAACACGAGCAAGCGCTTGCGCCGGATGTCGTCGTTTATGATGATCCCGCCATCGGCGATAACAAAAATCTCATCGCGCAGAATGCCGATGAAGAAGCGGAGTATGCCGTGCAGAAAGTAATTCTTCACTACACGGCGGACGTGAGCGTCGAGACGTTGCGCTTCTATATTTGGGCCGCCGGTTTGAGCGGAGCCGAATACGAGGCAGACGAAATCTCGGCGGACGGGAAATCCATGACGATCACATTGGATTTCATCAACGATTCCCGCTTCGCCAAGTTCGCCGGGCTCGAAGGGTTGTCCTTCATCATCAAGACGGCCGGAACTTGGGCAGGTCAGTCGGAAGACACTTATCTCGACTACTCGCTCTTCCCGCCTGTCGATTACGTCGTTGAGGTTTGGACGATCCCCGGCGAAGGAAAGGCGGTCGATATCTACGCCACCGAAGAGGAGACGAAGATGGACAAAATCCAAACCGCCCAGTTCTCCGATTGGAAATCCATCACCGTCAAGAGCACCATCGCCCCCTCTAAGTGGTGGCTATACGCCTATACCGCTTCCTATCTGAAATCGGACAGCCTGATTCAGAAGAACACCAAAGCAAATTATCTTTTGAAGACCGGGAGCGACCCGAAAGCCACCGCCCTGTCCGAAGGCGGCGTCCAATTCGACATCCCGCTCAACTACATGGTCCATCCAAATGTCCGCTATGTCTTGGAAGCGGTCTTCCCGACCAAACCGGACAAGAGGATGACCAAAAACATCGGCTTCGAGCTCCTTTATGACACCGAGCGCTTTGAAAAATATTACACTTATGACGGGGATGACCTCGGCGCGACGAACAGCGAAAGCTCCACGACCTTCAAGGTCTGGGCGCCGACCGCCACTATGGTATCCCTCTATCTTTACACCAATGGCACCCCCGCCAACCTCACCGACGCCAACGGCAAAGCAGGGAGCAACGTCCGCTTCGCCATTCAGATGGCCTACCAGGAAGGAGGCGTTTGGCAATACACCCACAAAACGCGCTTAATTGGAAGCTATTACACGTATTACGTAAACGGCTCAACCGGCAACTATGAGGTTGTCGACCCTTACGCAAAGGCCTGCGGAATCAGCGGCCTCCGCGGCGCGGTCATCGACCTCGACTCAACCGACCCTGAAGGCTGGGATGAGATCCCCGACGTCTGGGACGGCAAAGAAGGATATGACCTTGCCTCACGCAATGAATTGAGCGTTTATGAGGTACATGTACGCGATTTGACCGAAGACGAGACCTGGACCGGGCAATCCAAACGCGGAACCTACAGTGCGTTCACCGAGCCCGGCACCACCTGTACCGATGGGCAGACCACTGTAACGACCGGTTTTGACCACATTGAGGAAATGGGCATCAAAGCGGTGCAGCTTCTCCCAATATTCGATCAGGATAACGACGAAACCAACCCCGACGATTACAACTGGGGCTACAACCCGCTTAACTATAACTGCGTCGAAGGCGCATATTCGACCGATCCCTACACAGCGACCGCCCGAATCAAAGAATTCAAGGAGCTGGTCCTCGGATATGCGAAAAACGAAAACAAGACGCGCGTAATCATGGACGTCGTCTACAACCATGTGAGCTCCGGCCCGGGCAGCAATTTCGCGAAGCTCATGCCGCGCTACTACTTCCGCCACGCCTCCGACTGGTCTTACTACAATGGCTCCGGATGCGGCAACGAAGTCCGCACCGAAGCGACCATGATGCGCAAATTCATAGTCGAATCCCTGTGCTTCTGGGCGAGCGAGTACAAGATCAAAGGGTTCCGTTTCGACCTAATGGGCCTCATCGATTGCGAAACGTTGAAACAAGCCGCGACCGAACTCTATAAAATCGATCCCGACATCGTCATGTACGGCGAAGGCTGGCGCGGAGACGGCGACGCCTTCCACGGCCAAGGCAAAGCCGCCGAGACCGGCAACGCTTATTCCGAGCTTTATGCCGACGGCACCCGCGTCCCTGTCGGCGCGTTCAACGACGCCGGCCGCAATGCGCTGCGCGGCGGAAACGATGGGGGATGGGGTTCAACGAACGCCTTGCCGGGCAAAGGATACATGCAAAACGCCGCCGCATCCAGCGAAGATGCGGGCAAGGTTTCGGATATGATCCTTGGATACCACACCGGCGCGGGCGGAAATCCTGAGCAATGCGTAAACTACGCGTCCTGCCACGATAACTGGACCCTGTTCGATCAACTGAACCTCACAATGGGCGGAGCCACCGAACCCGACTTCGCGACCATCGCGGCGGCATCAGTCGCCGCCCAATCCGTCATCATGGCTTCCAACGGCATCGCCTTCATGCAAGGCGGCGAGGAAATCTTCCGGTCCAAAATCATCGAGCAAGAGGATTTGGAAGAAGTGGAAGAAACAACCTATGAGGCCAAATACGGCAACTATTATTCCCACAACTCCTACAACGCTCCGGCCTACGTCAATTCTTTCAAATGGGACAGGAAGATTGCGGTGAACGGCATCTCGA
>JAILKX010000126.1 GCA_024693415.1 Bacilli bacterium | reverse complement strand
CGCGCTCATCAACGCCAAGGTCAAATCCTCTAGGCGCAAGATAACGACCATCGAAGGCGACATCGAGAAGGCCAAGCAGCACGCTAACGACGGCCAATACGGCACCTT
Source organism: Bacilli bacterium (assembly GCA_024693415.1). The sequence continues at coordinate 5,150 of JAILKX010000126.1, read as the reverse complement.
CATCTTCACCAACATGGACGAGCTCGACGCCTCAACCGGAAAAATGGACTATTACGGCGAGGAGATCGCCCTCGATAAGCGCAAAAGCCTCTCCGAGAACGCCGAGACCTTCTTCAAGCGCCAGAAGAAGGCGAAGGCCGCCCTTCAGGTCGGCGAAGCAAACCTCGCCAAGGCCAAGGCGGAAGCGATCCGCTACAAGGAACTTCAGGCCATCCTCCCCCACTGCGCCGAGGAAGGATTGCGCCGCCTTTCCGAGGAATTCGCATGCACGCCCCTCACCAAATCCAAGAAGAAGGCCGGCGGAATCAAATATGCCGAATCGCTATTGCCCTACGAAATCGTTCATAACGGGGTCACCTATTGGTTTGGGAAATCTGCGCGGGAAAACGACTTCCTCTCCTTCGCCCTCGACACCGACAAGAACCATATCTGGATGCACGTCAAAGGCACCCATGGGGCCCATCTCATCATCAGGAAGGCTAACCCCTCCAACGAAGAGCTTTCCTTCGGCTGCGAGATCTGTCTGCTCGCTAGCAGCCTAGACGACGGCGAGGTCATGTACTGCGAGAAATCGCAGGTCAGGAAAGGCAACGTCCCCGGCCAAGCGATCGTCAAGGAATACCAATCCGCCACCTTCCGCCGCATCTCCAAAGAAGCGCGCGAAGCATACGAATCCTCCGGGAGGATTGGAAGATGAGCAAGTCCGCGATCGAGATAGCGGTCGAGGACTTCGAGGAGATCTCCAAGACCAAGGTCGTTTCGGTGACCCGTCTTTCCGAAGGGACCGCGAACGAGGTCTTCCTCATCAACTGGAACTACGTCTTCCGCGTCAAGCAGCCAGACGACACGGACGCGAAGTTCAATAAGGCCTCCAACGAACTCATGATCATCCAGAGCATGTCCGAGGATGATAGGTCGCCGATGCCGAAGGTCCTCGCCTTCGATGCGCGCACCGGCAACAAGATCGAATTCTATATCCATCCCCGCGGACCTTTGGTGGTCGAAGGCAACCCCCAGATAACCTACCAGAACTGCTGCGACGCGATCTTCGCGATCCATGAGCTCCACTGCGTCTCCGGCCCCTACGCCTTCTTTGATTGCCATGAGAGGCTCGACTACTACAAAATCGCCTCGGGCAAAGGGATCAGAAGCGATTACGAAAGGCAGCTTCGTATAGACGCCGAAGGGATCATCAATAACGACCGGGGCGTCCTTTGCCATAACGACCTATGGTCTGGAAACCTACTGCTCACCGATGAGCCGGGCAAGCCCTGCTACCTCATCGATTTCGAGTTCGCCGGCAATAACGGCGAGATCTTTGATCTAGCGTCCCTGCTAGAGGAAAACGAATTGCCCTTCGACATGTGCAAGCGCCTCATCACGCGCTATTACGGCGCCGAAAACGTCACGGGCCGCCTCATCTCCAACGTCTTCAAGGTCATGGAATACCAGGACCTGCTCTGGTACTACTGGGCATACGCCAGGTATCTAGAAACGTTAAAAGACTCCTTCTTATTGATCTCGAAAGCCAAATTCAAAAGGGTCGAAAGGAATATCAGGCGCTGGGCCGCTTCCTGCGGTTAAGGTAGATGATGACCATCGCGATCACGAATCCGATCGCGACCGCCATCGCCCCGGCTACGAAGCCCATCGTATCGATGAGGACGTCCGCCATGGACGCTCCTCTTTTTAATGCAGGTATCGCTTGGATCAGTTCAGACAATCCTCCGAGCGCGAACCCCGAAGCGCAGGAGATCCCGAAATTCGCGGCGATGCCCCACGGCTTCTCGATGAAGAGGGTGAACATGATCGCGAGCATGAAGAAGACGCCATTTCCGGCGAACAAGGTGAAATGCCCTAAGCTTTTGCGCACCAATAAGGAGAACGCCGGCATATCGGATTCGGAGATATAGGGCAATGCCTTGATCTTGAACTCTATCGCGACGCTAGGCGAATTCTCGATATAGGGGCAGGTGATGGTCGCTGTAAGCGCGCCTTCCTTATCGAGGCGGATGTTCGGGGCGCTCGTGTCATTATTGCCGATCGTCGCTAAAGTCGAATCGCTTAATTCAACATGTAGGACCTGATTGGACGCGTTCTTCGGGGTGAAGGTTCCGCTTAAGGATATGACGGACCCCGCATCGAATTCATTGACCTCGGTGAGGCTTACCGCGGTCCCGCCTTTATTGGCCGAGACCGAGAAGGAACTCGGGGAGACGTATTCCGAGGTGACCTCGAAGGTCGCCTGGATCGATGGGTCTTCGACCGCGACCGCCGTGATGGTCGCGCTCCCGGTCTTGCGATACCCGGAAACAAATCCGCCGCTTACTTTCTTTGCGGCGCCCGTATGGTCGTATTCGATGTGCTCGTTATTGACCATCGCGATGAGCGGATCGCTAGAAAACCAATGCACGGGGTGGCTATTTCCATCCGAGAAGGTCGGGTTGAGCTCTATGCCGTACCTTTCGTTCGCGTTGTAATAGTCGTAATCCAATGGGTGGATCGAACTCGCGGCCGAATCGATGGCCATCGTGAACGGAGATGAGGCCGCGATCGACGAATTCACATGCACGTCCCTCACGGTTTTGCCGTTCCACGTGATTGACGCGGTCCCTGAACCCACGCCCTTCACGAATCCGTAGTCGTCGATCAAGCAGACGCTGGGATCGCTCGTGGCCCAATTCGACAAGGCGGGGTCGAAGAAGCGCTGGAGGTAATGGTCGACGAGCTCGCTGTTCTCGGCGCCGGTCTCAGGAAGGGTATACGATTCGCTGACGAGCGAATAGTCGATGCACTCATATCCGCCGATCTCAAGTTCCATCGCTTCCTCGGGGAAGACCATGTCGGTCGGCTCGAGGCGCTCGACCGCGGACAAAGAGAAGGAATTCGCGACGCCGTAATTGTCGGCGATCGTGAATTTGAAATCCCCTTCCTTAAGCGGGGTGATCCTCACCGCGCCTTTGGAGGAATTGATCGGGGTATGGACGTAGGTGAAAGAGCCTTCGCCCGGGGTCTTGTCAAAGGTCAATGTGACGCTTCCGTCTTTGACCGCGCCTTCTTTTTCCTCGTAGGTGAGGTTATAGACGATGAGCTTCGTGGTGCCTACCACCGCTTTATCCGCCCCGACGAATCTCGTGTCGGGGGCGAAGTCGATGGATTTCGGGCCGATGGTCTCGACCTCCTTCGATGGCATCGCGTCGTTAATGAAGGCGCTGATGACCGCCGAGATGATGTTGCTCTGGACCCCGGACTGGGACGAGGGCACGAAACTCTCCGCGAGCGTGAGCGAGGCGGTCAAACCAAAAAGCACCCAAAAGACGATCCTGGGTGCCTTGAAACGTTTATTCTCAGCGGTCTGGGAACTTCTCATCGTACCTCTTGCGGGCGCGAGAGATCGCATCCATCGCCGCCTTGGCGCCGTGGATGCCCTCTATCTCGGTGGATTTGCCGTATTCGAGCTGCTTATAGACGCGGAAGAAATGAGAGATTTCCTCCAAGATGTGCTGGGGAAGGTCCTTGATGTCCTTGAAGGAATTGTAATGGGGGTCGTTCTCGCAGATGGCGATGATCTTCTCGTCGACCTTGCCGCCGTCTTTCATGGAGAGCATCCCGATCGGGTAGCAGCGGCAAAGCGCGAGCGGGACGATCGGCGAAGAGCAGATGACCAAGACGTCGAGGGGGTCGTGGTCCGGGGCCCAGGTGCGCGGGATGAAGCCGTAATTCTGAGGATAGTGGGTGGAGGTGTAGAGAACCCTGTCGAGGATCAGCGCTCCCGATTTGACGTCCAATTCGTATTTGTTCGAGCTTCCGGCCGGGATTTCGATGCAGGCCAGGAAGTGTTCGGGGGTGATGCGCTCCCTTTCGATCACGTGAAGAATGTTCATAGGTGTCTCCTTGCTTTACGCTCCCCTATTTTAGACGAGTCTAAAAAGGAAGAGAAGACCGCTTGAAGCCAATTCTTCCTTTTCTTGATTATGGGGGCGCGAATGGCTATGCTCTTATAGATTTATTAGGGAGTGCAAACAAATGAAAAAACTATCCATCCTCCTCTGCTTGAGCGCCGTCGCCATGCTGACCGCCTGCGGAGGAGATTCCTCATCCTCGGCGACTTCTGGCGCCGAGGCCACCTCAAGCGTCGCGGAGAGCGAAAACTCCGCCGCCTCGGAGGCGTCGAGCCAAGAAGGGGAGGCATACTCGGGAGAAACCGCTTCTTCCGATGCAGCCACCTCGACTGAAGCGGAAGCGTCCTCCGAAGAAGCGGCTACCGGCTGGAGCAAAAAAATCCTCGACGAAATCGCCGAATACTGCGGCGAGGGCTTTGAGGTCCCCTACCTCTCCGGCAAGGTCACCGAAGCCTATTACGACGAGGACTACTATTGCTATTCGATCGTGGTCGAGAACACCGACCTCGATGGCTATGCCGACCTCGTCGAAGAAGCCGGCTATGCCGTCGCTTACGACGAGAACTACGAAGCCTATAGCGGCGTCATGATCCTCGACAATTACGATAACGTCGAGCTGAGCTTCTACCTCCTCTCCTCCGGCGAGGAGATCGAGATCGACGTCTATTACACCGAGGCCTACCAGGCTTGGCCTAGCGAAGAGATCGACTATGTCGCCGAGCAGTGGGAAGTGACCGCCACCCCGATCGAATTCGCGGCCAACGCCTACCTCACCGGCGCCGACTCCAACTTGTCCTATTACTACATCAAGGCCTATGAAGATGATCCAGAAGCCTCCGCCGAAGCCCTCATCAAGGCCTATACCGATTCCGCCGACTGGACCGTCAACACGATGGGAGAAGGCGAGGAAAGCTATTACCTCTTCGCCTCCACTAACGGCGATTCCTGGGTCACCCTCGAGGTCGGCGAAGACACCGTTACCGTCGTCTGGCAGGTCGCCCAGGGCCTATTGGCCTGGCCGAGCGACCAGATCGCCTCCTTCCTAGCCGATGCGGGTTTAGAGAACCCCACCGACATCCCCGTCTTCGAGGCCGACGTCTATTCGATGCAGGTAAGCGACCCCTATTTCGTGATCTCCGTCGATTACGAAGAGGCGCAGACCAATGACCCCGCCGCCGCCTACGCCAAAGCCTTGACCGACGCCGGCTGGACCGTCACGACCGAAGAAGATGAGCTCGGCGTCATCTA
>JAILKX010000123.1 GCA_024693415.1 Bacilli bacterium | reverse complement strand
CCCGATGACGCGGATCAAGATGGGGCTTAGGATCATCGGCAAAGAGAACCTCAGGAAGCATAAGGATGAGCTTAAAGGCGGCGCGGTCACCGTTTCGAACCACGTGCATATGTGGGATTACCTCGCGCTTAGGTGCGCGTTAAAGAAGAAGGATATGGCGGTCCTTTGCTGGAAGAAGAACGTGTCCGGCGAAACCGGTGCTTTGGTGCGTTTGGTGGGTGGCATTCCCATCCCGGAAGGCGACATTAAGGCGACCCATGCATTCAAAAAGGCCACCGATGAGTTCCTCAATGGCGGCTATGTGCAGATCTATGCCGAAGGCAGCATGTGGGAATATTACCGCCCCATCAGGCCGTTTAGGACCGGGGCTGCTTTGTTCGCGATCGATAACGATAAGCCCGTCCTCCCGATGGCTTTTTCCTACCGCAAGCCGAGCTTCCTGAGAAAAATGTTTGGCCAATGGGCGACTTTCACCTTGAATATCGGGGAGCCTTTGTATGCGAATCCTGACCTGGAGAAGAAAGAAGCCCAGATGGATTTAACAAAGAGGCTGCACGACGAAGTGTGCCGCCTAGCGGGCATCGACCCTGAGAAGAACATCTACAAACCAATCTTCGACAACGACACCAGAATCGACTATTACGACGCGCTTAGGCAGTAATCCGTTAGGGACGTGTATTCGTTTTCGATTTTTTACTTTATTTTAGTTTGGCTTTTAAGTTGCTTTGGGAAAGCCCGTTTATCATATAGCCAAGCAAACAAGAGGAGGGGTTAATCTTCTCGAAAGCGGTTCGAAGTTTCGGGGGACGCCCCGTCGGAGAATCCTAAGCAAAGACCTCCTCCACGGCACCCTTAGATGGAGGGTGCTGTTTTTGTCCCCTATCGTTTTCCAAAAGTTGAAACGCGTATTTATTCGTGCATAATAGTTGACGCCATGAAGAAGTCTTTCCTAATTTCCATTTTGTCCGCCACCCTATTAGTTTTTGGGTGCGCCCACCAGGAAACCTCTTCCATTGTCGAATCGGGCACCGCTGAAATTTCATCGGTGGTCGCATCGTCTTCGGAGGTTTCATCAAGCGATTCCTCTTTTGATTCCTCCGGCGCATCCTCTGCCGAATCAACGATTATTTCGAGCGAATCCTCGTCCGAATCATCTTCCCAGAAGTCTTCCGAGCAATCCTCCGAATCGTCTTCCCAGAAGTCTTCCGAATCCTCTTCCGCAGAGTCTTCCGAACAATCCTCCGAAGTTTCATCTTCCAGCGAAAGTTCGTACACGCCCTCAATCGAAGGCTGGGAAGGCGTCAGTTTCAGCCAATATGGAAATGCATTCCGCAGGACCCTGGCCTCCCTTATCAAAGGGGGCACCACAACCTATAGCAATTGCCTTCACGTTGGGGCGAGGGTCGCGGTCCTTCCCCTTACCGCATCCATTCCAAGCTCCTCCTCCAATTGTCAGTTCATCCCGTTCTATAAAGCTCCGGTCAATAGTTCGCTCACGTCGGTCGGAAGTTGCAACAGAGAGCATACGTGGCCCGATTCCCGCGGCGGCGGAATGATCGAAAAGGATCCAATCGTCATCAGACCGACCCTCACGAAGGACAATAGCTCCCGCGGCAATAATTTCTATGGCTCCGGAACCATGCAGTGGGATCCGGCATCCTGCGGCTATGAAGCCGCCAGAGGCGAATCGGCCCGCGTCATCCTTTATGCCGCGACCCGCTACGCCGATAAGGGGCTGAGCCTTAGCAACAATCCAGGCGATTCCACGAGCAAAAACACCATGGGCACCCTCAAGACGCTGTTGGAGTGGAACAACAAATATGCCCCCTCCGCCTTTGAGCAGAAGGTCAATGAGCGCTATCAACAGCTTGGCTTTGCCAGAAATCCATTCGTTGATTATCCCGACTTCGCCAATTACATCTGGGACGAGAACGGATATCGGACGAGCGCTTACCAATCGACCATCAATCCGGACGACTACACCTCCGCCTCCTCCGAGTGGAGTTCCTATTCCTCCGAAGAACAGTCCTCCGAAGAAACCTCGAACAGCTCCACGGGAGGCGCCAAGGTCTCCTTCGAATTGACCGGGGCGGATTTCCCATCGGGGTCTTATGACAATCCGGCGGAAACCTATACGATCAAAGGCATCCAGTGGTCGCTTTACATGGCCTCCACCTTCGATCAGGGCAACACCATTCAGCTCAAAAACGGACAAGGGTATTTCACCAATCTCGATGCTCTTGATTGCGATTCGCTGGTGATAACGATCTCCAAAGGAGACGTCCTCGTCTATGGCGGAAGCTCGACGAACCCAAGCAGCATAATCGCCGCGTCTTCCTCGGGAAGCAGCGCCACCTACGATATCTCTGGATACCCCTACATCAAGATTCAATCCAAGAGCGGAAGCGTAACAAATCTATCCTCCGTGAGATTCGCTTAACACAAATCCATCGACCCCGTGACATCGTTTTCGGGGTTTTTCATACACTGACGCGCATGAGACCCCTCTTTTTCTATGGAAAAGAGAGTACAATACCAACATGCTTCCGCTTTTCATTGCAAAGTCAACCATCGTCGGCATCATCGTCCTGATCGCCGTCCTCGCCATCACCATGGCGGTGTGCTTCTACCTCATTTCGCTGAAGGACAAGGGCAACAAGGAATGATTTTGCAAAGCAAAAGACTGCATCTATAATTTCTTCAAATGGCTCCGAATCAAACTACCCCAAGCAAAAACGAACTGGCCCGCAAAAGGCAGAAGACCTCCATCTCGATGGCGGACGCGATGCGCCGCCTCAGGGTGAGCACTTTCGCTTTCGTCCTCATCGAAATCGTGATCCTCGCCCTCGCCCTGACGGTCTATTTCACCAAATGGCCGCCCATCGTTTACGACAACATGAAGCCGGAATACTGGATCTTCGGCTCGGTCGGAGTGGCTTTCGTAAACATCATGCTCCTCTGGCTCAGCGAAATCCGCTTGGCCTCCATCCGCCAAAAGAGTAACCTCGACGCCTCCTCCGTCATCGGAAACGACGTCCAGGAAGCCTATAACTTCGGCCAGATCGGCCTGGTCGTCACCGACGAGAACGACATCGTCATGTGGACCAACAACCTCTTCCGCGAACGCAACATCGACCTGATGGACGAGGACATCTTCGAATGGCAGCCCGCCCTCAAGAACTTCCTCGGCAGCAACGTCCCAAGCGACATGGAGGTCAAAGTCGAGGCCAACGGCCGCTTCTACAGCGTCAAATACATCTCCGATGCGCGCCTATTCATCTTCAAGGACTGCACCGATTACGAATCGATCTTCAACTACAGCCGCGAGCAGGGCCTCGTCATCGGGATCATCATGCTCGACAACTATTCCGATATCGCCGGCAAGACCGAGGACGACAACAACGACCTCGTCTCCAAGGTCAGGGCCGCGATCTTCGAATACTGCAAAGTCAACGGCGTCCTCCTCAGGAGGTACCGCAACGACTCCTACTTCGTGGTCTGCAACTTCGCCGCGCTCGAAAAGATGCAGAAGGATCAGTTCAAGATCCTCGAGACCGTCAGGAGCCTCGGCAAGGGCCAGAACGTCATCCCGACCCTCTCGATTGGCGTCGCCCACGACTTCCCCGACGTCATCAAGCTCAACGAAATGGCCTCCAACGCGATCGACATCGCCATGTCGCGCGGCGGCGACCAGGCCGTCGTTTCCAAATACGGCGAAGACCTCAAGTTCTACGGCGGCAAGACCGCGGCCATCGAAAACACCGGCCGCGTCCAGTTCCGCTCGGTCGCCGACTCCGTCATCGGCATCATCCGCGAATCCAGCAACGTCATCGTATCCGGCCACATGGACATGGATATGGACGCCCTCGGCTCCTGCTTAGGCGTCATGGCGATCTGCAATTGGTGCAAGAAGCCCTGCCAGATCGTCTTCGACCCGAAGCTCACCGAGAAGAAGACCAGGTATGCCTTCCAGCGCGCGTTCCCCAAGCAGGAATTCGAGCGCATGGTCATCACCCCGAAGGAAGCGGAAGACAAAATCCGCGCGAGCACGCTATTCGTCGTCGTGGACGTCTCGGTTCCCAATCGCGTCATGGGCATGCGCGCTTTGGAGAAAGCCTCGAAGACCATCGTCATCGACCATCATAGGCGCGGCGAGAACTTCGTCGAGAATCCGGTCTTGAACTACGTCGACCCCTCCGCCTCCTCCGCTTCGGAGATCCTCGCGGAATTCATCCATTACGCGACCGCGAACCCGCGCATCGAGATCCCGCCGCAATATGCGACGATCATGCTCTCGGGCATGTTCCTCGACACCGGCTTCTTCAAATCCAAAGCCGTAGGCGTCCGCACCTTCGAAGCCGCGGAGATCCTCAAGGAATTCGGCGCCGACAACGCCGTCGCCGACGACTACCTCAAGGACGAATTCGAGGAATACGCCCTCGTCACCAAAATCGTCTCGACGCTGCGCACCCCTTACACCGGCGTGTGCTATTGCGTCTCCGACGAGCGCGACATCGTCGAGAAGAGCACCCTCGCGAAGGTCGCCAACCAAATCATGTCCCTCAAAGACATCAACTGCTGCTTCGTCATCGGGCGGACCGGCGAAAACGAAACCGGCTTATCGGCCCGCAGCGACTCAACGGTCAACGTGCAGCTACTATGCGAAAAGCTCGGGGGCGGCGGCCACTTCAACATGGCGGCGGCAAGCTTCAGCAACACCCCCGTCGCGGTTATCGAAGGCAAGCTCCTCGATACCCTCGACACCTATCTCTCGGAAGCAAAATCTGATATCGGAGGCCAGAAAATATGAAAGTAATACTTCTACAAGACGTTAAGAAAATCGGCAAAAAGGGCCAGACCGTAGACGTTTCCGACGGCTACGCCACCAACTTTTTGATCCCGAAGGGCCTCGCGACCGCATCGACCGCGAACAGCCAGAAGGAGCTCGCCAAGGAAAACGCCGCGGAAGCCGCGCGCCAGAAAGAGCTCTGCGCCGAGGCGAAAAAGCTCGCCGAAAGGCTCAAGAGCATCAACGTCGAATTCAGCGCCAAGACAAGCAAAGACGGCAGGATGTTCGGCTCGATCTCGACCAAGGAGATCGCCGAAGGCCTCGAGAAGCAGTGGGACATCAAGATCGATAAGCGCAAGTTCATCGACAAGGAACCCGCCAACTCCCTTGGCTACACCCGCCTCAAGATCGAGCTCTACAAGGGCTCCGAAGGCACCGTCGTCGGTACCGTCAACGTCCACGTCAGCGAGGAAAAGTAATGGCGGAATACATTGCCCTTCCATCTAACGTCGAGGCAGAGCGCTCCGTCCTAGGCGCGATGCTCATCGCCCCCGAAGCCGCGGAAATCGCTTTGGGATCCCTCACGGAGGACAATTTTTCCGACGCCGATCCGCGCAACAAGCTCATCTTCCGCGCGGCGAAGGAACTCCACGCCCACGACCGCCCGATCGATGCCCAGACGATCATCGACGAGCTCATCACATTGAAGCTCGATAAGTCGGTCGACTCGAACTACATCTTCGACCTCGTCTCGACGGTCATCACCCCCGAGAACATCGACCAGTACATCATGATGGTCAATGAGCAGTCGGTCCTCCGCGAACTCCTGCTCAAGTGCCAGGAAATCCAGAAAAACTATTCCGCCGGCGTCGCCGATATCGGCTCCTTCATCGCCAAAAGCAACAACGAGATCTCAGAGATCGCCCAGAAGCGCGCCGTCCAGGACATGCGCTCCGCCAAAGACGTCGCCGAGGAAGTCTCCCGCAACCTCAAGAAGGCGACCGCTGCCGATAAGCATGGCTTAACCGGCATCGACACCGGCTACAAGAAGCTCAACGCCTATACCCACGGCTGGCACAAAGGCGACTTCATCATCCTCGCGGCCCGCCCCTCCGTCGGCAAGACCGCCCTCGGCATGAATTTCGCCTACAACGCGGCGATTTACAGCCACGTCCCCGTCGCTTTCTTCTCGCTCGAAATGGGCGCGACCCAGATCATGCAAAGGCTCATCGCCTCGCGCTCCTACGTCTCGAACGACAAAATCCAGACCGGCTGGCTCTCCGCCAACGAGAAGGTCAAGATCGTCTCGGCGATCGAGGAGATCTCGCGCACCGAGATCTTCTTCGACGACACCCCAAACTCCAAGCTCGGCGACGTCATCGCCAAGGCCACGAGGCTCAAGAATTCGCATCCTGACCTCGGCCTCATCGTCATCGACTACCTCGGCCGCATCCGCTACTCGGATAAGGCGGACCTTAACGCCAGGCAGATGGAGGTCTCTTACGTTTCGGGCGCCCTAAAGACCTTAGCCCGCACATTAGACGTCCCCGTCATCTGCTTAGCCCAGCTGAACCGCAACGTCGATTCGAGCGAAAATAAGGTACCCGTGCTATCGAATTTGCGCGAATCCGGCTCCATCGAGCAGGACGCCGACATCGTCATGCTCATGTACCGCAAAGACTATTACAGCAGCCTTGGCCAGCAATCCAAAGAGAAGGGCTGGGCCAAGGACAAGAAGGGCGAAGAGCAGCAGCCCATCCCCCAGCCGACCACCAAGGACGACACCGATAACACGGGCGGCATGTCCGATGTTAAGGTCTTGGTCGCGAAGAACAGGAACGGCCAGACCGGGCAGGTCACATTGCTGTTCCAGAAGGCATATTCCCGCTTCGACGATCCCTCGCCGGAGTATGAGGAAGCCGCCGCCAGGGCCGAGGCCGAAGGCGCAGAGTGATATGATCCGCGCCCTCTTCGTCTGCAGCGGGTCCAAAGGCAACGCGACGTTAATCGATTCCGGAAAGACGCTCATACAGATCGATATGGGCACGACTTTAAAACGCCTTAAGCTCGGCCTAGCCGAGATGAATAAAACGATAGACGACATCGAAGGCGTCGTTTTCACCCACGACCACAGCGACCACATCAAAGGGGCCTCGATGATGGCCAAAAGGACCCCGCTTTACGCGACCGAAGGCACGCTTGACGAATACGTGGATTCATTGATCTTCCCGGGCCAGGAGTTTGAGATAGGAGATATCAAGATCATGCCCTTCAAGGCATCCCACGACGCGATAAACCCGGTCAACTTCGTGATCCAAGTAGGGGATGAGAGGATGGCTTACATCACCGATACGGGCATCATCACCGAAGAGGGCTTATCGCTCATCAAGGACTGCGATTATTACCTAATGGAGTCCAACCACGACATCATGATGGAGAAAAAGTCCCATCGCCCAGCCTACCTCATCGCTCGCGTCCTAGGCGACGAAGGGCATCTCTCGAACGTCGACAGCGCACATTACGCCTGCGACGTCATCGGCCCCCATACCAAAGCGATCTACCTCGCCCACCTATCGGATGACTGCAACACCCACGAAGTCGCCCTAGACACCTACAAGAGGGTTTTCATGGAACGGGAAATCGATATCCATAACTACGATATTCGATGCACGTCCCAAGCGAAATCGGTGAAAGGAGGCGATTGGGAATGAAGATCACCGTCTATTGCATCGGCAAGCTCAAAGAGGATTATTGGAAGTCCGCGATCGCCGAATACGCCAAAAGGATCAAGGCTTATTCTGATCTGGAGATCATCGAATTCCCCGACCTCCCGACCCCGGCGTCGAGCTCACCAGCCATCGAAGAGGACATCAAGAACAAGGAATGTGTCCGAATCATCGCTAAGCTGAAGCCAAGCGAATACCTAATCGCCTTAGACCTCAACAAAAAGGAATACGATTCCCCTTCTTTTGCGTCCCACATCGATTCTTGTTTGGAAAAAGCAGGCGCCAACGTCTCCTTCGTCATCGGAGGATCTTTAGGGTTATCGGATGACCTGAAGCTTAGGGCCAATGAATCCATTTCCTTTGGAAAGATGACCTTCCCCCATCAATTGGCTAGGGTCATGCTTCTGGAGCAGATCTACCGCGCCTTCAAGATCAATCGCCACGAGCCCTACCATAAGTAGGACAATGGGCCCCGCCCGAGCCTAACAGGCTGTCGGGGTGGGCAATCTCGAATATCGTTCCAATTTCGCCGAATTCGCATACACGTCTCAAGCGGATTCGGTTTTTTATAGGTCTTTGGATGTCCTCTATGACGGCGATTTGGGTCTTGACCGGGAGGGGCACCCCAGCCATGCGTGAGTATGACTGGGCGCCGCCCCAAGGAAGCGAAGAGAAAACCCGACCTGATGGGAGGGCGGGTTTGGGTTGATGCGAGACTTATTTAGAATATTTCTCGAACCAGTCGGTGATTTCGTTGAGCCTTCTTAGACGATGGGTGGGCTTGCCGCCTCGGGAGAGCTCATGGTTCTCACCATGGAATAAGCACATCCTGGTGGGAATGCCTTTGTGGATCAAGGCCGTCATGAGCTGATAGCCTTCTTCGACGGGGCACCTATGGTCCTCATCCGAGTGGATGAATAACGTAGGCGTGGAGGCTTTGTTCGCGTATTTGATCGGGGAGACGTTCATGACTTGGGTGAATGCCTTCTTGTCTTCGTAGAGATCGCCTTCGAAGATATCGTCGCCGAACTGGGGGCCGATGTCGGAAACGCCGAACATCGTGAACCAGTTGGAGATGGAGCGCTGGGTGGCGATGCAGCAGAACTTGTTGGTGTGGGTGAGGATCCAGTTGCACATGTAGCCCCCATAGGAGCCGCCTGTCGCGCAGACCCTCTTGGAATCGATGGCAGGGTAGGCCTTTAGGACGGCGCTTGTGAAGTCCATGACGTTCTTATAGTCGGGGCCGCCCCATTTGAGGCGGATGTCGGCGAAGGCGTTGCCGCGGCCATCGCTTCCGGTGGGGTTGCAGAAGAAGACGAAATAGCCGGCGCTTGCCCAGGCCTGCATCTCGTGGAAGTAGACGGGGCCGTATGCG
>JAILKX010000109.1 GCA_024693415.1 Bacilli bacterium | reverse complement strand
GCCCTTGATGATGATCCTCTCGGCCGTCCAGAAGGAATATGGATATATTCCCCTTGAAGTCCAAGAGATTATTTCCGGCAAGACCGGAATCCCCGTCGCCGAGATCTACGGCGTCGTCACGTTCTATTCGTTCTTTTCTTTGAAGCCGAAGGGAAAATACGTCCTCGGCATTTGCCTTGGGACCGCCTGCTACGTCAAGAGCTCGCAGCAGGTCATCGACAAGTTCGAGACGGTCCTCGGCATCAAGTCCGGCGAGACTACCGACGATGGACTGTTCACCATCGAGGCCATCCGCTGCATCGGCGCCTGCGCCCTCGCCCCGGCCATGTCCATCAATGGCAAGGTCTACCCGAAGGTCACCCCGGCCCAGGTCGAGCAGATCATCAATGAATATCGCCAGAAGGAGGCTGCTGCATAATGGAAAGAATCACTTCTCCCGAGATACTCGAAAAAGAGATAGCCTCTTGCACCAAAGCCTTTGACGCCAAGATCAAAGGCGAAGGCGGCAAGCGCGCCGTCTGCGTCTGCGGCGGCACCGGCTGCATCGCGAACAATTCCGTCGCGATCGAGGAAGAGCTCGAGAAGCTCATCAAGGAATACAAACTCGAAGACAAAGTCACCGTCAACCACGTCGGCTGCTTCGGCTTCTGCTCCCAGGGCCCGTTCGTCAAGATCTTCCCGGAGGACACCCTCTATCGCGCGGTGAAGGTCGCTGACGTCCGCAAGATCGTCGAGAATGACCTCGTGAACCATCAGGTTTGCGAAGACCTCCTCTACGTCGACCCCCAGACCCATGAGAAAGTCGTCCGCCAGGATGACATCAACTTCTACAAGAAGCAGGTGCGCATCGCCCTCCATGGCTGCTCGCTCATCAACCCAGACCTTCTAGAAGAAGCGCTCGGCTACGATGCGTTCAAGGGCCTCAAGAAGGCGCTCACCACCATGACCCCGCAGCAGGTCATCGACGAAGTCATGGAATCCGGCATCCGCGGCCGCGGCGGCGGAGGATTCCCGACCGCCCGCAAATGGCAGTTCGCGGCCAACATCCAGGCCGATCAGAAATACATCGTCTGCAATGGCGACGAAGGCGACCCCGGCGCGTTCATGGACCGCTCGATCCTCGAAGGCAACCCCTTCGACGTCATCGAGGGCATGATGATCGCTGGTTATGCGTTCGGTGCCACCGAAGGCTATTTCTACGTCCGCGCCGAATACCCGGTCGCGGTCAGCCGCTTGCAGCGCGCGATCGAAGATATGGAGAAAGTCGGCTTGCTCGGCGACCATATCCTCGGCACTGACTTCTCCTTCCGCGCCCACCTCCGCCTCGGCGCCGGTGCGTTCGTCTGCGGCGAGGAGACCGCTCTTCTCAATTCCATCGAGGGCAAGCGCGGCATGCCGCGTCCCCGCCCGCCGTTCCCGGCCATCAAGGGACTTTGGGGCAAGCCGACCTGCGTCAATAACGTCGAAACCTTAGCCCAGATTCCCTATATCCTCCGCGAAGGGGCCGCTGCCTATAACAAATACGGCACCGAAGGCTCCAAGGGAACCAAGGTCTTCGCCCTCGGCGGCAAGATCAATAACGTCGGCCTCGTCGAGGTTCCGATGGGCACCACCCTCCGCACGCTGATCTACGACATCGGCGGCGGCATCCCGGGCGGCAAAGAATTCAAGGCCATCCAGACCGGCGGACCTTCCGGCGGCTGCTTGACCGCGAAGGACCTCGATACCCCGATCGATTACGAAACCTTGGTCGCCAAGGGATCCATGATGGGTTCCGGCGGCGCCATCGTCATGGACGAGGACAACTGCATGGTTGACGTCGCCCACTTCTATATGGACTTCATCTGCAGCGAATCCTGCGGAAAGTGCTCCCAGTGCCGCATCGGCACCAAGAGGCTCTTTGAGATGCTTGGCCGCGTCACTTCCGGCAAAGGCACCCCCGAGACCCTTGAAGAGATGAAGGAGCTCGCCACCGTCATCAAAAACGGCGCGCTCTGCGCCCTTGGCCAGACCGCGGCGAACCCGATCCTCTCGACCATGAACAACTTCCCCGAGGAATACGAGGCCCACGTCGTCGACAAGAAGTGCCCCGCCCACGTCTGCAAGAAGCTCATGCAGTACAAGATCGACCCGGCGAAGTGCATGGGCTGCACCCTTTGCGCCCGCAACTGCCCGGTCAATTGCATCGCCGCGGGCAAGGATCCCGTCACCGTCCGCCCGTTGCCCAATAAGTTCGTCCACGTCATCGATCAGTCGAAGTGCATCAAGTGCGGCACCTGTATGAGCCAGTGCCACTTCAAGGCAATCATCAAGGAATAAGGGAGGGACTGACAATGGAAACCGTTAACATCAAAATCGAAGGCAGGATCTATGCCGTCGACAAAACCATGACCGTCCTCGAAGCCGCGCGCTCCGTCGGCTTCAGCATCCCGACGCTCTGCTACTGGAACCATGGCAAGAACAGCCTCGCTTCCTGCCGCGTCTGCTTGGTCGAAATCGCCTCCGCCCGCGGATCGAAGCTATTCGCATCCTGCGTCTACCCCGTCACCGACTGCCAGGCCGAGAAGGGATTCGAGATCAAGATCAGCTCCCCGATGGCGACCGCCGCAAGGCGCGCTTCGGTCGAACTCTTGCTCTCCAACCACTCCAAGGACTGCCAGACCTGCGTCAAGAACGGCCACTGCGAACTCCTGAACGTCGCCAACATCACCGGCGCCCGTTCCGGACAGTTCAAGGGCGAGTTCACCAAGACCACCTTTGACGATGTCGCCCCCGGCATCGTCCGCGACACCAGCAAGTGCATCCTCTGCGGCCGCTGCATCGAGAAGTGCAAAGAGGCCCAGGGCATCGGAATCCTCGGATTTGAGAAACGCGGATTCAACACCATCGTCGGCCCGGCGGAAAACCGCTCCTTCGCCGACGTCCCGTGCCTCCAGTGCGGCCAATGCATCGTCGTCTGCCCGACCGGCGCCCTCTCCGAACACCGCGAGATCGACAAGATCGACCGCGCGATGGCCGAAGGCAAGAAGGTCGTCGTCCAGACTGCCCCGGCCGTCAGGGCCGCCCTGTCCGAAGAATTCGGCTACAAGGTCGGCGAAGACGATGCGACCGGCAAGATGGTCGCCGCGCTCCATCGCCTCGGCTTCTACCGCGTGTTCGACACCAACTTCGGCGCCGACCTCACCATCATGGAAGAGGCGCAGGAGCTCGTGAACCGCATCGCCAACAAGGGGACCCTCCCCCAGATCACTTCCTGCTCGCCGGGCTGGGTCAACTACATGGAGTTCTTCTACAGCGACCTCATCCCGCACGTCTCGACCTGCAAATCCCCGCACGAGATGGAAGGCGCGATCATCAAGAGCTATTTCGCTAAGGCCCACGACCTAGACCCGAAGGACATCTTCGTCGTCTCGGTCATGCCCTGCACCGCGAAGAAATATGAGGCCGGTCGCCCGCAGAACGCGGCGGTCGAGAACCTCCCCGACGTCGACGCCGTCATCACGACCCGCGAACTCGCGGTCATGATCAAGCGCGCCGGCATCGTCTATAGAGAGCTTCCGGAAGAGGAATTCGATCAGGATCTCCTCGGCCAGTACACCGGCGCAGGCGCCATCTTCGGCGTCACCGGCGGCGTCATGGAAGCCGCCCTCCGCACCGCATACCACACCCTAACCGGCGAGGAATACGGCAAGATCGACTTCGAGGAAGTCCGCGGATTGGATGCCGTGAAGGTCGCCGAAATCGACATCAATGGCACCAAGGTCAAAGTCGCGGTCACCTCTGGCATGAAGAATGCCAAGCCGCTTCTTGATGAGGTCAGGGCCGGCAAATCCCCCTATGCCTTCATCGAGATCATGTGCTGCCCCGGCGGCTGCATCAATGGCGGCGGACAGCCCTTCGTCAAGCCCTCGCTCCTCCCGAACGAAGGAATCGATATCCTCGATACCTATCGCGCGAAGAGGTCGGCCGTGCTCTATGGCATCGACAAGAATATGCCGATCCGCCAGTCGCACAACAACCCCGACATCATCGAGCTCTACGACAAGTATCTCGGCGCTCCGTGCACCGAGAAGGCGGAAGAGCTGCTCCACACCTCCTACGTCTCCGACAGGCCGGCGTACAAGAAGTAAATCATTGTTTACACCCGTTTCCTGTGTTTCCCCACCGGAAACGGGTTTTCTTGATTTTTCCCGCACCGCGTGCATTAATGTGGTATGGGAAGCAAAATATTAGTCTCAGGGCTGATCAATATCGAAGCCAATGTAAGCGTTGGTTGCTTTCCGATTGAATACACCCCGATCGATTATCTGTTCGGGGGAATCGATGTGTGCTTGGCTGGAGTCGGCTATAACGTCTCGATGGGGCTTAAGGCCTTGGGGAACGATGTCGCTTTGGTATCGATCGTCGGAAAAGACGAGATCGCCGAGTACGTGTATCGCGATTTGGCGATGCACGGAATCGAAGCTTCCCACATCAAGCCGTGGCTTGAGAAGACCTGCGCTTCCGTCATCTGCTTCGACGAGCAGGGGAAGCGGAAGATCTATTGCGACCTCAAGAACGTCCAAGAGATCGTCATGCCCTATGCGGACACCAGAGACCTCGCCGCCTCTTGCGATGGCCTAGTGATCGCGAACGTCAACTTCAACGATGAACTGATCCGGAATGCCCGCGAACTTGGCAAACCCATCTTCAGCGACGTGCAGGTGCTCAATGATGTGCACGATCCCTTCAATAAGCGCTTCATGGAGAACGCCGACGTGCTGTTCCTAAGCAGCGAGCGCGTCCCGATGGACCGCAAGGAATTCATGAAGGCCATCTGGAACGAATACCATAACAAGCTGATCATCATGGGATGCGGCAAGGAAGGGGCCATCATGTACGATGGCAAATCATTCCATGCCGCCGCATCATGCGAGCCTCGGCCCGTCGTCAATACGGTTGGGGCAGGGGACGCGATGTTCTCTTGCTTCGTCCATAGTTACCTGAAAGGGTTGGACCCGGTCACCTGCCTTGATAGGGCAGTGGTCTTCGCCTCGTACAAGGTGGGCGAATCCGGCGGCGGCAAAGGCTTCCTGGATGAAGAAAGCCTTGAGCGCCTCCTCGCCGAGCTTTAATCCTTATATATAGATATAGCCATTGATCATTTTGCCGTTAGATATTCGCTTGGGTTTTTTCGTTGAAGCAACTTCTATATAATGACCGCGTATGTTTGAGAATTTCATTTTTGATTTGGACGGAACGATCCTCGACACGATCGAGGGCATCATGAACGCCGTCAACGAGGCGCTCGAGGCGTGCGGATACCCGCAGCGGTTTGACCGTGAGGGCACTAAGCCCCTTATTGGCAACGGCGCCAAGGTCTGCATACAGCGCGCCCTCCTCGACAAAGGGAATGACCCGGTTGCCTTCGCGGAGATGGAAGCCTATTACATGCCCGCTTACGCAAGGGCTCAGCTGACCGGCACCCATCCGTTCCCCGAGGTGGCAAAAACCCTGCAGATTTTGAAAAACAACGGCAAAAACCTATTCGTTGCCACAAATAAACCCGATAATCTGGCCAATATCATCGTGCCGAAATACTACCCTGAGAATACGTTTTCCTATATCGTCGGGGTGAGGCCTGGCGGTGCGGTGAAACCCGATCCGACCAACGTCCTCGACATCATCAAGACCTATCGACTCGACCCCGCCAAGACCCTTTATGTGGGCGACAGCCACGTCGACATCGAGACCGGCCATAACGCCGGGCTTGCGGTATGCCTAGTGAAGTGGGGATATGACTTCTATACCGCCGATCTTTGTCGCAAGGCCGAATACGCGATCGACGATCCCGCCGAACTATTGAATCTTTGAACCGCGAGTTCGGCAACGCATATCAATGCGTTTGGCCTTTTAGCGGTGTATGATGTTCCCGTATGCAAAAAGTAATGATTTACAACTCCCTCGGCAACAAGCTCGAGGAATTCCATCCCATCAAGGAAGGCAAAGTATCTTTCTACGTCTGCGGACCGACCGTCTATAACAGCCCGCACATCGGAAATATGCGCCCCGTCATCGTTTTCGACGAATGGAGACGCCTTTTCTTGGCGCTTGGGTATGATGTGAAGTTCGTCTCGAACTACACCGACGTCGACGACAAGATCATCAACCGCGCCAAAGACCTCGGCATCTCGGAAAAAGAACTCACTGAGAATGTGATCGAGGAATTCCGTTCCTTGGTGGATTCCGTCGGCGCGCTTCAGCCCGACGTCACCCCGAAGCCGACCGTCTACATGGAACAGATGATCAAGTACATCGATGACCTCGTCAAAAACGGCTCTGCCTATGAATCCGCGGGGGACGTGTACTTCAAAGTCGACTCCGTAGAGGGTTATGGCGACCTTTCCGGCAACACCCCCGAATCCCTGAATTCGGGCGCCCGCATCGAAGTGAATTCGCAAAAGCAGTCCCCGCTCGACTTCGCGCTTTGGAAAAAGACCGAAGAGGGCATCAAATGGAATACCCCCTGGAGCTATGGCCGCCCCGGCTGGCATACCGAATGCTGCGTCATGATCGCCTCGATCTTCGCCGACCAAGGCGGGCTCATCGATATCCATGGTGGCGGATTCGACCTTAAATTCCCGCACCACGAGAACGAAATGGCCCAATCCCGCGCCCATAACCATAACAAACTGGCGAATTACTGGATCCACAACGGCTTCATCAACATCGACAACGAGAAGATGTCGAAATCCTTGGGCAATGTATTGCTCGCCAAGGACGTCGTGGCGAAGTTCGGCGGCATGCCGTTCCGCCTCATGGTCCTCAATACCCATTACAGGGCTCCGCTTTCCTTTACCGAGGAAACGATCGCCGAAGCGGTCAAGAACTATCAGAAAATCACGATGGCCTACAAGCAGCTCGCCGTCAAATTGCAGCTTGAAGGAGTGGGGCTGAAATCCGAATCCGTTGAGGGCGTGGATGCGTTTTTCAACGAATTGTGCAACGACCTTAACACACCGAACGCCATTTCCGTGCTCTATGCGGAGATCAAAAACGCGAACACTTTGCTTCGTTCGCGCCCCTTGGATCTCGATGCCCTCAAGGCCTCATTCGCGCGCCTGACCCTTTATCTAGATACCCTCGGCATCAAGGCGGATTACCCGGTCATCGACGAAGAGGGCAAAAAGCTCTATGGCGAATACATGGAAGCGAAGGCCAACAAGGATTTCGCCCGTTCGGACGTCCTCCGCGCCTCGCTCATTGAGAAGGGAATCCTATGAGCCTGTTCGTCTACGGCAAAAACCCCGCCCGCGAAAACGTGAGGTCCGGCAGCGCCATATCGCTTAAGGTGAATGCGCGCAACGCCAAGGATCCCATTGTTTTGGAGGCGAAAACGAAACATATCCCCGTCGAAATCGTTTCTGACGGCGAACTCGCGAAGCTTGCCAAGACCCAAGGGCATCAGGGCTTCGTCACCGTCTGCAAGGACTATGACACCGTCTCCCTCGAAGACATCATCGCCGGGTCGAAATCCAAGAAGTACCCCCTCGTGGTGATG
>JAILKX010000074.1 GCA_024693415.1 Bacilli bacterium | reverse complement strand
TGACCCGTCAGCAACTTACCGGCCCCTCAGGCGGCAAAGTGCTAAAGCTTGAGCGATGGACCACATTGAATAAAGCCCAACGCGTGACGATGGGCTATTTGTTTATACCCTCTTTATGGCCAACCCATAAGGAGGGTTATTCATATGCATTGCATCATCGCATTGAGATCTGCCGAGGAGAGAAAGGCGCTTAAATCCTTCGTGGAGGAGCAGGGGATCCGCGTCATCACCCTCGACGCCCCGATCCTCATGCTCGAGGGGAATTCCATCGGGGCGGTCGGGACCTACATCGCCTCCCATGCCCCCAAGGAAGAGATCTTCCATGACGTGGGGTCTCTGAAGAAGGCCCTGCGCTTAATCTAATCCATATACGATTGCCAAAATCCCCATTTCTTGGCAAAGGCAGCAGGCCCATTGGGCGGCGCCCGAGCTGCCCCGCAGCTTTCGGGGTGCCCGCCGCGGCCCCGTTTCGCCTATAATGTATCCGTGAAGAAGATCCTCTATTCCTATCAAAGAAAAGAAGCGGTGAACATCCTGAAGCGGAACGGGGTGCTTTTCGTGCCGCAGGAAATGAAGGACAAGACCCATCTAGGGACCTGGAAGGCCGGCGAATTCGCCTACCGCTTCCTGATGTCCGAGATGAAGGACCGCCTCCCTAAGCCGGCCCATGAGCAAGCCTATTTCCCGATCTGGGCCTGGCATACGGTCGAGGGCAAAGCCCCGCCGACGGAAAGCCTAGACGAAATCCACCACGGCAACATCAGGCTCAAGATAGAGCTGGAGGAGGAGAGGTTCCTCCTAAGCGATTTCGACATGTTCGCCGCCATCTTCGCCGGAAGCCGCTACTTCAAGAACGTCAAAGGGGCATACGAGAAATACGAGAAGCACTATTACGACGTCCCCGACGAGTTCTTCTATCCGAACCTCCGCGAGATGTTCACCCTCCATCGCCCCAAGAACACCTATTACGCCTTCTCCTACAAGAAGGAGACGATCCAAGCCACCTTCTTCGAGCTCTATCTCGAAGACGTCCTCGAGTTCAAAGAGGTATAGTCTTTAGGCGAATTCGCATGCACGTCCCCCGCGGATTGCCTCGGTTTGGCATATACGGATCTCCTCGAATGCGCCGAAATGGCATGGCTTCCGGATACCGGCACGCCAATTCGATTTAAGGGGCGGCGGAAAACGATGCTATCATTGATAAGGATTCATCAAGGAGGACATGACTATGGCAAGCATCAGACGCTACTGCGGCCCAAAGCTCTATGAGATCGAAAACGGCCGCCTCAGGGAATTCTGCGGCCCCCAGCTTTACGAATTAAGGGGCAAGACCATCCGCCGCGCCTATGGCAAAGCCCTCTATGAGATCAATGGCAGATACATCCGCGAATACTGCGGCCCCCAACTATTCGAATATAATGGCAAACAGCTCCGCCGCTACGTCGGCAGGGCCCTCGCCGAATATGATGGCAGATACATCCGCGAATACTGCGGCCCCATTCTCTATGAGATAGAAGGCTCTTTATCAGACGATGAGCTCATGATGGTCTTCGCCGTCCTCTTCGCCTAATCCCACCGGGCGGCGCTCAAACTAGGCTGAAGGAAATAGTTCGGGGTGCCCCTCTCGGTCAAGACCAAACCTCGCCTATACCGGCCACGCTATGTCCTCTATGGCGCGAATTCGCATACACGTCCTCCGCGGATTTGCGGTTTAGGCATGAAAAAAGCTGCGCGATCCGCATGGGTCAGGCGCAGCTTTTCGCTTTACTGATAGGCGACCACGATGTGGAGCGCGGCTTTGTAGTCCTCGTTGTCCTCATCGGCGATCACGTTCAACGTGAAGGTGGTCTTCTCGTCGCTGAAGGCGAGGTAGCCCTGCTCGCTTAATGTCGCTCCCGTATCATCGTATCCGGCCTTCTCGAGGAGCCCGGCGTAGGTCGGGAGGAGTTTATTGGCCTGCTTCACGTCCGCGAAATAGGCTTCGAGGACCGCGAAGTGGCCGAATCCGAGGTTCCCGTATCCGGCAGAGGAGATGACCTGCGACGCCGAGGAGTCCTTGAAGGTGTAGCCCGTCGCTTCCGATTCGGGGAAGGCGGGGACGAAGGATTCCCCATTGACCTGGACGCGCTTGGCCAAGAAGGCGTTATAGGAATCGAGGTCGGCGAAGTTCGCGGGATAGCAGTAGGCGTAGTAGTTGACCATGAACCTGCCATAGGGGTAGAGGACCGCGTTATCCTCATCGAAGTCCTGGTGGCCGAAGATCACCATGTAGAGGGAGCGTTCCTGCCCCTCCGCGAGGTTTTCCGCGGTCCTGGCCTTGCAATAGATGCTCGTCGAGGAGGACGACCTCTCGTCTTTGCTCCAGCCTTCCGCGGTCAGTTCCTCGCCATAGGAGGCGACGAGGTCGGCGTTGCCCTTGCCATAATCGTAGATAAGGGTCGCGCGCGAGGTGAAGGCGTGGTACGACAAGGCGCTTAAGCCGGTGGGAAGAGGCAATGCCTCATCCCCTTCGACCTGGGCCTTGATCGCTTCGATTTCCGCATCCGTCCAGCTTTCCTTGGCTTCGATTTCCTTGGTGCCGTCGACGTAATCCGAGATGATCTCGTCATAGGTCGTCCCGATTTCCGAGACCAAGGCATCATAGGAGAAGTCCCCGTATTCGTAATGGAGCTCGAGCTCGTCGAATGCTCCATCCTCGTCCGGGTAGCAGGACAAGGCGCCGCTAGTGAAGACCGAGGCGTATTGGCTCATGACCGAGCCGTAGCCTAAGCAATAGGCAAGCGCGGTCAGGACGGCTTCGTCGGTGCACTCGATATGGTCATCGACCAAGGCGAAGGCATCCTCATCGCTAGGGACGAGGTCGCTAGGCAGATAGAACATCGCCTGGAAGACGTTTGGCCTCGCCGCTTCGACGCGGACGACCTCTAGGTCCTCCTCGCCTTTGCTGCAGGAATATAGGCCCTCGTCGGTTCCGAGGTAGATGATCTCGCTCCCGCCGGTGAGGTAAGAGACCGCATTGTCCCCGAAATAGGAGACGGTCGGCATCGTTCCCGATATATCGGAGAAGGTCGCGTTATCGTGCTTCAGGTCGTCGAGGGTCCCGTAGAAGGCGTCCAATAGATCGACCTGGACGCTCGACTCCTCGAGGCTCGAATCCTCGGGGATTGAAGGGTTTTCGGATTCTGAGGAAGCGATGGATGAAGAGATTTCCTCGCTGGAGGACGCTTCGCTAGAAGGAGTTGCCTCGGAGGAAGCTCCGCCCCCGCAGGAGATAAGAAGCAGGGGCAAGGAGAGCAGAAGAAGGTTCTTTTTCATGCTTGCCAAGCGGTCGGCTCCCCGTCGAGGTAATGCCAATAGAGGCCCTCTTCGGCGGGTTCGCTTTCGCTGTAGAAATACGTTTTGGTCTCATCGGACCAGGCGAAGGCGTTCGAGGAGTAGGTCTCCTTGACGTTCGCCCATTCGGATGCGGTGCCGTGATAGTAGACCTTGCCGCCGCGGAAGGCGCAGTCGGCGAAGGCGTTGTCGGCCAAGGTGGTGAGCCCGTTTCCGAGGACCACGGTGGCGAGGTTCGCGTTCCCGGAGAAGGCGCGCTCATCGATCTCGGTGACCGAGTCGGGGATGGTGACGCTGGTGAGCCCGCAATCCTGGAAGGCCGCGTGGCCAATCGAAAGGAGCGAGTTCCCGAAGCTCACGCTCTTCAAGGAGGTGCATCCGTCGAAGGACCACCAGTTGATGCGGGTCAAGGAGTCGGGGAAGGCAAGGGCCTCGATGCTTGTGCAGCCATCGAACGCCTCGGTGTAGATCTGCTTGAGGGTCTCGGGGAAGGAGATTGTCTCGAGGTTGATGCAGGAGGCAAACGCCCTGGTCCCGATCGTCTTGTAGCCCTCGGGGATCGCGATCGAGGTGAGGGCGATCATGTCCTTGAAGCTGCAGGTCCCGACCGCGTCGATCGCGACCTCGCCATAGGAGGTGGGAAGGGTGAGCTCGGAATCGTATTTCGAGCCCACGTAGTTCACGACCGCCTTATTCTGATCGTCGAAGAGGGCGACGAAATCGCCGACTGAGACGACCTCGGGCTTGACCGAGACGTCAAAGCGCGGCTGGCAGATCATCCCCTTGGCGAAGTCGGCGTCGAATTCGTATTCCTCGACCTTGTTCGCCGCCTGGGTCTGGGTGATCTTGAAGTAGAGCTGGGTCCTGGTGTCGGACTGGCAGATCGATTCGCCTAGATACGACACGGTGCTAGGCAGATAGACCGCGATGAGGTTAGGGCAGCTAGCAAACGCCCGGTCGGCGATCAATAGGATCGAAGAAGGCACGTCGATGCTCCAGATGGATTCGTTGCCCAAAAACGCCTCCTCGCCGATCTCGACGACCGGCGTGCCGGCATAGACGGTTGGGATCGCGGGTTTATGCTCCGTTCCGGAATATCCGGTGACGCTTAGCCCTTTTCCTTCGTAAGCGGGGTCGTAGTAGAGGGTGAACCCATCGACATCGACCGAGGTGCCGATGCGGGGATCCGCCTCGGAAGAGACCTCTTCGCTTGAGACCTCGGCCTCTTCGCTAGAAGCCTCAGCCTCTTCGGAGCTTTCCGATGCCTCTTCGACGCTCGAGATAAGGCTAGAGGCCTCCGCGGAGGAAAAAGCCTCGGAGGAGGCAGGGGTGGAGGATCCCCCGCCTCCGCAGGAGGCCAATAGGAGAAGGCTAGTGAGGGCTAATAAAGCGGACTTGCCCTTCATCATTCTTCTCCGGTGATGGTGATGGTGAAGTCGCCGCCGCTAGATTTGGCGTAGAAGGTCTTGTTGCCGTCGAGGTCGTTCAACGCGCTCATGCCGGTGCCGGAGGTCGAGTAGTAGAGCTTGCCGCCGCTGATCGAGACGCTATAGGAGTACCAGGCATCCTCATCGTAGACGACGGTGACGGAGATGAAGTCGTTCTCGCCGACGGTGCCGCTAAGCTCAAGCGCGCTGCCCGAGGCATCCTTGACGGAGACGAGGCTCGAATCGTAGCCGCTCGCGTCGACGGTGAAATTCACGGTCGTCGCGGCCGCCTTGGCGGAAGCGGCGAACTCGAGGTCGCTATTGGGCATCACGAAGGTCAAGGTGTAGACGCCATCGACCGAAACGGTCTGGAATTCGACGTCCTTGCTCTCGCTATCCTTGAGGGAGAAGGAGGCGGAGTCGATCTCCTTGCCGGCTTCGGGGGTGAGGACGAGGCCGACGGATTTGCCGACTTTGCCGTAGATCACGTCGCCGATGGCTTTGGTGTTGTCGCCGCCTTTGACGCTCAGCCCATCGAGGGTGAAGCCGATCGACTTGAGGGCGACGGTATCGATGGTGAGGGCCTTCTCGGCGTCGAAGGTGAAGGAATAGGCGTCGAGGTATTTGGCGATCTCGTCGTCGCCATAGTGGATGGAATCGAGCTCATAGCCGTCCTTGACGGTGACCCTGACCTCATAGTCCTCGCCGTCTTTGAAGGCGGTGACCGCGTTATTGCCCTTGTCGTAGAAGGCGTAGGATTCTACGCCATCGTCGGCCTTGACTTCCTTGATGGAGAGGTATTGCTTCACGTCCATGGTGACGCGGGCGGTGCCTTCTGGCATCGTGAAGGAGAGGTAGGGGCTCACATAGGAGCTCTCGACGACGGTGCCGTCGGTCTTAGCGACTTCGGCCCCGGCGGCGTAATAGCCCTCGCCGAGGGTGATCTCAAGGCGCACGGCATCCCCAGAGGAATGCACCCCGCCGCCGACGACGGTCCAAGCGGAGGCGCCCTCATTGGTGAAGACGATCTCATAGCCGTATTCGAAGCTGACGGTGACGTCCCCTTCCGGCATCGTGAAGGTCAATTTGCCCAAGGCGGAGAAGGAGGATTCGACCTCGGTCTCGCCGCAGGTGACCTTGATGGATTTCACGACGGCCTCGCCTTCTTTGGCGGTGACGGTGAGTTCAACCTCTTCCCCGGCCGCGGCGGAAGTCGCGCCTGTCACGGTGACGTTATCGTCGTTAGCTAAGGCGATCGCATAGGTGGTGACCTCTTCGGAGGAGACGGCCTCTTCTTCGGAGGAGACTTCTTCTTCGGAGCTCACGGCCTCTTCTTCGGAGCTCACGGTCTCTTCGGAGGAGGATTCCACGACGCTCGAGGCAGCGGGTTCGCTGG
>JAILKX010000047.1 GCA_024693415.1 Bacilli bacterium | reverse complement strand
CAGGACCTTCAAGACCATCCTAGCCGTCTTCGCCTTCATCTTCACCCGCAAGGGCCACTGGCAGAGGGAAGCCGACAAGATGTCCAAGAACATGCCGACGACCTATGCTTCTGGCAGCGTCAGTAGCAATGGCCAGCCGGTCGTCGTCCTCGCCGGACAGCCCCAGCCGACCATCGACCCCAAGAAGGCGGTCAACAAGAGAAAGCAAGAAGTGGTGGGACGTTTCCCGTCCCTCACCGAGCGCGATCAGGAGCATCCGGGCTTCGAGGCGATCACCTCGACGAGCGGCTTGACCCTGAGATCCTTAATGGAAGGATTCAGGTCCTTCGCCGCCGGAAGCCGCGGGCTCTATTACTCGCGCTCCGACATCGCGAGCTTCCTCGCCTCGATGGCGGCCTCGCGCACCATCATCCTCCAGGGTATGTCCGGCACCGGTAAGACCTCTTTGCCGGTCGCCTGGGGCGTGTACCTTGGCTCGACGACCGACGTCGTCCCCGTCCAGCCGACCTGGAAGGAGCGCGCCGACGTCCTCGGCTACTACAACGAATTCACCGGCCGCTACAGCGAGTCGCAATTATTGAAGTCGCTCTACGCGGCGTCGGGCACCGACGCGATGAAGATCGTCGTCCTCGACGAGGCGAACATCGCCCGCGTCGAGTACTACTTCGCCGAGTTCCTCTCGCTTCTCGAACTCCCCGATTCGGCCTCCAGAAGGCTGCCCGTCGCACCTTCCGGAATGGAAGGCGACCCGGACCGCATGGAAGGCGGCGCCATCCCGCTTCCGGACAACGTCTGGTTCGTCATGACCGCGAACAACGACGACTCCACGTTCGCGTTCTCCGACAAAGTTTATGACCGCGCCTCGGTCATCGACCTCGACACCCGCGCCGAGCCGTTCGCGGCCGAGCCCGGGCATGGCGTCAACCTCTCCCAGCCCGAATTCGCCCGCCTCTGCAGGGAAGCGGAGGCCAGATACGCGGTGTCCGCCCGCGACATGAGGCGAATCGCCTCGCTCGACGCGTTCCTCCGCGACGTCTTCGGCGTCTCCTTCGGCAACCGCGTCATGGCCCAGATGGCCAAATACGTCGCGGTCTATTCCGCGTGCGGGCTTCCGGCCCAAGAGGCTTTGGACCAGATCTTGGCCCGCAAAGTGTTACGTAAATTAGGCGCCGCCAACCCGGCGCTAGTCCGCGCCAGAAGTGGCGAGCTCGTCTCGCTTATGGCGTCGCTCTTCGGCGAAGGCGCGATGCCTTTGTGCGAGCGCGCAATCATGAGGATCTCAGCGAATGGATGATGGCCGCATCAATACATACGCGGATTTCCTAGAATGGAAGGCGAGCCTTCGCAAGGACCCAGGGTTCTCGAAGATGCAGACTTTCGTCTCGCGTCCGAAGGAATCGGTCGAGAAGGTCGAAGCGTTTTCGTCCCGCTGCAAAATCGAGGGCGATTGGCTCGACCGCATCGATGAAAAACTGCCGTTCTTCATCAACGCGGTCGCCGAGGAGAGGCAGTTCGTCCGCTCCGAGGGCGACATCACCCCGATCGATAGGGTCCGCTCGGTCTCCAAGGAGTCGATCGTCGATTTGGGCCGCCATTCCGAGAGATTGACCCGCGACCCGGCGACGACCGGAGGACGGGTCATCCCCGATTCCTTGCTCGTCGTCAAGAAGGAGAACGACTACGCGATCTACGAGAACAGGTTCCTCTATACCGCGTTGTCCTACCTCTCTGGCTTCTTAGAGATCAGGCTCAACGAGATCTTGGCACTCTCCGGCAAGTCCGAGGCCGAATCGACCTACATCAAGAAGATCGAGACCCCGAACCACAGCCTCACCTTCGAGGTCAAACTCCACGAGAAGATCCTGAACCAGGCGCTGGCCGCCGCGACCGGCGAATCGGCTTTGGCCATCAGGAGGATCTCCAGCGCTTTAGCGACCGTCAGGATGCTCCTTATGACCCCGCTCATGAAGATCGTCTCGGAATCGAGCATGGTCTCCTTCCCGATCACCAAGACCAACATTTTGCGGTTCGACCCCAATTTCCGCGAATCGCTGAACCTATTCGAATACCTCCATACCTTTGAGGGCAAAGGCTTCCAGATCATCCACGATACCCAGAAGGTGTCGCCTTTCCCCGCGAAGGTGGCCGAGGACTATTTATCCATCCTTTATGCCGACAGCTTCTTCACCTTCGCGGTCGGCAATAACTTAGAGAACGAGCTGCGCGCCGGCTATTCCGAGCTAAAGGCCAAGCAGGACGAGGAGGCGGAGCGCAAGTCGCGCCTCGCCATCGCCAAGGCCAAGCGCGAGCTCGATAGCGACCCCCAAGGGTATGAGAACTACGTCATCACCCTCGAGGAGGCGATGAAGCGCCTCGAGAAGGCGATCGCCCTAAAAGACGAGGAGGCCGAGGAGCTCAAGAGACGGGTGAATCAGGAATGCTACACCCTGTCGCGCAAATTCGACGAGGCCATCGAAGAGCACGAGGCCGACTGCGCCTCGCGCATCGCCGCGGCCGAAGAGGCCCAGCACAAGGCTGAGGAAGAAAGGCAGAAAGCCCTCGACGAGGTCGAGCAGAAGCTCAATGACCTCCGCGCCGAGCTCGAGCAGCAAAAGCAAGACGAGCTCGATGCTTTGCGCGCCGAAGCCGAAGAGAAGATCGCGATGGTCAACAAGGCCAAAGACGAAGAGGTAGCCGCCTCTAGGCAAGCGCTCGAAGAGGAGCGCAAAGCCAAGGAAGAGGCGCTTTCCGAAGTTCTTGAACTCGGCGAGAAGGCCCGCTCGGCGGCCGCCGAAAACTCGGCTCTTAGGACCCGCCTTGGCCAGAAGGACATCGCCGATATGTCGGCGCAGGAAGCCTTCCGCGAGCTCGACGCCCAGAAGGCGGCGTTCGAGGCGTTCTACAAACAGCAGTGGATCCTCGCCAAGAAGAGGATCCGCCAGGAAACGATGTCGGCGCCCGACCCGAAATCAAGGAAGAACCGCCACAACAAGAAAGAGGAGGGGACTGAGCAATGATCACCGCAAGGCAAGTCATAAGAAGCAACAAGCGCATCCTCCGCTTCTCGATGACGATCGCGTTCCTTTTGATCGTCCTGATCGGCGCGGCTTTCCTGTTGCTGCTTGCGCTTGAGCGCGCTTATGGCGGCGATACCTCCGCGTTGCTCGCCAATCACCCGCGCGCGCTGTTCCTTATATATCTATTATTGGGTGCGGTGGTGCTCATCTCCGTGAGCGGCACCGTCAGGACCTTCAAGACCATCCTAGCCGTCTTCGCCTTCATCTTCACCCGCAAGGGCCACTGGCAGAGGGAAGCCGACAAGATGTCCAAGAACATGCCGACGACCTATGCTTCTGGCATCGTCTCTAGCAATGGCCAGCCGATCGTCGTCCTCGCCGGACAGCCCCAGCCGACCATCGACCCCAAGAAGGCGGTCAACAAGAAAAAGCAAGAAGTGGTGGGACGTTTCCCGTCCCTCACCGAGCGCGACCAAGAGCATCCGGGCTTCGAGGCCATCACCTCGACGAGCGGCTTGACCCTGAGATCCTTAATGGAAGGATTCAGGTCATTCGCCGCCGGAAGCCGCGGACTTTACTATTCGCGCTCCGACATCGCGAGCTTCCTCGCGTCGATGGCCGCGTCCCGCACCATCATCCTCCAGGGTATGTCCGGCACTGGTAAGACTTCGTTACCTGTTGCTTGGGGCGTGTACCTTGGTTCGACGACCGACGTCGTCCCCGTCCAGCCGACCTGGAAGGAGCGCGCCGACGTGCTTGGCTACTACAACGAATTCACCGGCAGGTACAGCGAGTCGCAATTATTGAAATCGCTCTACGCGGCGTCGGGCACCGACGCGATGAAGATCGTCGTCCTCGACGAGGCTAACATCGCCCGCGTCGAGTACTATTTCGCCGAGTTCCTCTCGCTTTTGGAGCTCCCCGACAGCGCATCCCGCCGCCTCCCCGTCGCACCTTCCGGCATGGAAGGCGACCCGGACCGCATGGAGGGCGGCGCCATCCCGCTTCCCGACAACGTCTGGTTCGTCATGACCGCGAACAACGACGACTCGACCTTCGCGTTCTCCGACAAGGTCTACGACCGCGCCTCGGTCATCGACCTCGACACCCGCGCCGAGCCGTTCGCGGCCGAGCCCGGGCACGGCGTCAATTTGTCCCAGCCCGAATTCGCCCGCCTCTGCCGCGAGGCAGAAGCGAGATATGCGGTGTCCGCCCGCGACATGCGCCGCATCGCCTCGCTCGACGCGTTCCTCCGCGACGTCTTCGGCGTCTCCTTCGGCAACCGCGTCATGGCCCAGATGGCCAAATACGTCGCGGTCTATTCCGCGTGCGGATTGCCCGCGCAGGAAGTCTTGGACCAGATACTGGCCCGCAAAGTGTTACGTAAATTAGGCGCCGCCAACCCGGCGCTAGTCCGCGCCAGATCGGGAGAATTGGTCTCCCTAATGGCATCATTGTTCGGCGAAGGCGCGATGCCTTTGTGCGAGCGCGCAATCATGAGGATATCAGCGAATGGGTGATAATTCTGATTTCAAAAAATCCAGAACATTCCCGCGTATCGCGATCACTTTCCTTTTGGGCTGCATCGCGCTTTTCGGCTCGACGCTAGCCGTGTTCGAATTCCTCGGCGTGCCGCCTGATTATCAGCCCGAGAGCTC
>JAILKX010000233.1 GCA_024693415.1 Bacilli bacterium | reverse complement strand
CGCGGCCGGCGAAACCGCGCCATTCGTGAAAGCAATTCAGGCGATGATCCCTGAGCTGTTGAACCTGAATCTCTCCTCCGCTTTGATCGATGACCTGATGATCGATGAATTAAGGCCTTATTTCGGAACGGACTTCATCCCATTCCTGATCCGCGCTTTCCGCAAGACGCTCCCCGACATGCCGATCAGCGACATCGAATCCATCTCCACCGGCCTATCCGACCTCTTCACGGCGATCGCCGAAGCAACCGCCGTCGAGCCGGCCCTCACCGCTTCTTTGGTTTCGATGACCAACATCTCCGCCATCACCTATACCCATTATCCTGAGCTCAACTATTTCTGGATCAAGGCGATGAATCCGCTCATCATGAAGGATCCCATCCCCCTCAATCCCAAACAAACCTACCAGATGATTTGGTCCTGGGGCGTCAAAGACCTCGAGCTCCGCGACGAAAGCGGAACCCTGGTCATGAAATTCAAAGACGGCGAACCCGTGGCATTGAACAGCACCTATACCTACGGAATCAGAACCGAAACCTCCGAGGGCGAGAAGATGGACGAGTACTACCTCTATTTCCCCGCCGATCAGTCTTATGAGCTCACCATGAGCGGCGACGAGGGCGAGGCGGCGCAGTTCGTCCTCTCCTATTTCAACCCCGCCACAAGCGAATACATCCGCCACGCCGGGGAATCGTTCAACTACGAAAAAGACACGCCATACACTTACAGCGTGCCTTCCTTTTCGCTCTAATTTGAATACACGTCCCTAACGGATTTGTTTATAAGAGCCCTTCGACGGCTCTTTTTACTTCTTCCATATCGACGGGCGGCTCGAAGCGGGCGACGACCTTGCCGGAGCGGTCGACCAAGAACTTGGTGAAGTTCCATTTGATGTCGGGCTTAGAGGCATAATCCTTGTCGGCTTTCTCGAACATTCCCTTGAGGAGGTTGCCCATCTTGTTGTCGGGCATGCCCTCGAATCCCTTCTCCTTCTTCAAATAGGCGTAAAGGGGCAGCTCGCCTTCGCCGTTGACGATGGATTTCCTCATCTGGGGGAAGGTGGTGTTGTAATGCAGGGTGCAGAATTCGTGGATGTCGTCGTCGCTTCCGGGCGCCTGGCCGCCGAACTGGTTGCACGGGACATCGAGGATCTCGAGGCCCTTATCGTGGAATTCGCGGTACATCGATTCGAGCGCCTCATACTGCGGGGTGAAGCCGCAGCCGGTCGCGGTGTTGACGATCAAAAGGACCTTGCCTTTGAATTCGGACAAAGAAAGCTCTTCTCCCGAAGGCTTATAGACGGAATAGTCGTAAATGCTCATGCTTGATTTCTCCAATCGGAAATATTCTAAATGAGCCCACCCCGTTTGTCGCGTGTCACGCACGGCCCGTTTGTCATATTTCAGCAATCCACGCGAGACGTGCATGCGAATTCGGCGAAATTTGGTGGGGATTTGGATTGCCTACCCCGACAGCTATTTCGAAAAATAGCTCGGGCAGGGCCCGTTGGCCCATCGCGCGCATGCACAATATTTATATGAGCCATAGTTTTGGGTAAGTGATACAATTTACGGCGTTTGTTAGGAGGCATTCGACATGAAATGCATATTGAACCTGTACCTGGCCATCAACGACCATACATTCGAACTGCTTCACCATATCCGCGAGGCTGGCTTTAACGGAACCATCATCAACACGGTATCGCTGAAACATGAAATCGAAGGGACCGAGGAGGATGAGATCCAAGTCCTGACCCTTCACGCGATTGAGAAGAGGCACATCACCGAGTCGCTTACGTGCCGCTTCGTGACCGATGACGACAAGATGGAAGAGCTCAAGGACATCATCCGCGAGTACACCGGGAACTTCACCCTCGTCCACGGCGGCATGTACAGCCGTTCTTTGCCTGATTACGAAGGTACGTTCTGATGCCGTCCATATTCCTTTATATCGCGATCGTTCTTTTTGTCGCGCTGATGTCGAGCCGCCTCATGAAGGTCGTGCGGCTCCCCAATGTCACCGGGTATCTTCTTACCGGCATCTTGGTCGGGCCGTTCGTGCTTGGCTTAGCCTTCAATGGCGGGGACTTCCTCCATGCCGGGGAAATAGCGACGAGCCCCGTCGCCTCTTACGTCGACCGCTTAGGCTGGGTCAGCGAACTCGCCTTAGGCTTCATCGCCTTCACGATCGGCAGCTCCTTCAAACTCCAAACCATCAAGAAGGTCGGGAAGAAGGTCATCGTCATCACTATATTCGAGGCTTTGGGGGCATCCTTGTTGGTGTTCCTTGGCCTTATGATCGCCCACTTCATCTGGCGCGATAACGTCGGATGGGAGATGGTGCTGACCCTTTCGGCCATCGCGAGCGCGACCGCCCCGGCGGCCACCCTCATGGTCATCAAGCAATACAAGGCCAAAGGACCTCTGGTCAATACGCTTCTGCCGGTCGTCGCCCTCGACGACGCCGCGGCCCTTATCCTCTTCGCGATCCTTTTTGCGATCGCCAAGACGATTTCCTCGGGGACGCCCTTCTCCTTCTACGACACGATCGCGAAGCCGGTGATCGCGATTTTGCTCTCCCTAGCGATCGGCGCGGCGTTCGGATTCATCATCTCCTTAGCCTCAAAACTCTTCAAATCCCGCGCGAATAGGACCATCTGGTGCATCCTTTCGATCTGCGCATGCGTTGGCTTATACCACCTGTTCCAGCAGGATTACTGCGGGGGCTTCGAGCTCTCCTCTTTGCTCATGTGCATGATGGCGGGGGCGCTTTACGTGAACCTCAGGAAAGACGCGCTTGCGACGATGGAGGTGATCGACAAGATCACGCCGGTCGTGTTCATGCTCTTCTTCGTCCTTAGCGGCGCTTCGCTAAGCCTATCGATCTTCGCCGGGGATGGGGTGCTCTTCTTCCTCATCGTCGCGGCGTTCTACCTCGTGTTCCGCGTGATCGGCAAATGGGCCGGCGCGTTCGCGGGCACTTCGATCACCCATTGCGACCCGCAGGTCAGGAAATACCTCGGCATCACGCTTATCCCGCAGGCCGGCGTCGCGATCGGTTTGGCCACCTCGGCTGGCAAATCGCTTTCCGGGGCGAACCCAGCGCTTGGCGGGATGATCGTGGCGGTCATCCTCACTTCGACCATCGTCTATGAACTCATCGGTCCGGGCCTAACGAAAATGGCCCTCACCAAGGCGGGCGAAATCGAAAGAGGAACCAATTAATTCAATTCTTCACCAAAAGGAATGGCAGCAATGCTGCCTTTTCTCGTCACGGCGATGGAGCTTGCCTTTGAGGCGTATTCCATCGCCTCGGGGATAAGTTTGCCCTGTATGAGGGCGCTTGCGAAATATCCGACGTAGGTATCCCCTGCCCCGACCGTGTCGACGGCATCTACCTTTACTGCGGGGATGTTATGCTCGCCTTCTTTGCCTTTGTAGCGCGAGCCATTCTCGCCTAAGGTAACGATGATGTGGGGCAGGCCGCGGCTTAACATGATATCCATGCCTTGGTCGATATCCTCGGTGCCCGAATAGGATGCGAGCTCGGTCTCGTTCACGATCAGGAAGTCGCATAAATCGATGCACGCCTCCCCTGCTTTTGCTGCGGGGGCGGGATTGTAGATGATGGGCTTGCCTAAGGATTTGGCCTTCTTCATCGCGTCTAGATTGGTCTTTATGGGGATTTCGTTCTGGAGGATCAGGCAATCCGCTTCTTCGATAAACTCTTGCGGCACGTCTTTGACAAGGGCATTGGCGCCGGCGACGATCAATATCTCATTCTCGCCTTCCTCATTGACGAAGATCGTGGCGTTCCCAGTCGATGCGTTCACTCTGCTTACGCGGCAGTCGACGCCTGCCTTCCCTAGCGAATTTAGCAACATGTCCCCATCGGAATCGCTTCCACAGGCCCCAAAGAATAGGGTATGCACCCCTTTGGATTTGGCGCACGATGCAGCTTGGTTCGCGCCTTTGCCGCCGGGCTGGACGATCCTTTCGTATGCCGAAAGCGTCTCGCCTGCATTAGGGAAGCGCGAGCAGTAAATGGTGTAATCCATGTTCATGGAACCGATGACGAGGACCGTTTTCATAGTTTCTCCTGAAGCCTTAAACATATAATGTTTCCCCTCCCTCTTTTCTTCAAGCGGTTTTTTGTACAAAATAAGGACCGTATGAAGCTGAACCTATCCTACCTCTTCGACAAGAAGACATATTCGGTCAACCTGCTCGACAACAGGGCCCATTTCCAAACCTATATCAAAGGCGCATTGAACGAGACCATCCTTAACGACGGCTGGAAGATCGCCTACAGCGAGGACTATGACGAAGCCCTCGAGCAATACATCGAGCCAACGCAAAGCATAAAAGACCTCAAGGGCGTTGAAGTGCCTTTATCTTTAAACCTGCAGGGCTATGGCAAGACCCATTACCTCAATACCGGCTACGACTTCGACGGGCGCAACCCCGGGAAGCTCGGCGAGAAAATCGAGATCCCTAATCCCGTCGGACTTTACCTCAAGGACCTAGAGATCGGCAAAGAGGAACTCGATTTCCGCCAGATCATCGACTTCAAGGGATTCGAGACCGCGCTTTACCTTTACGTCAACGGCGAGTTCGTCGGCTACTCCGAGAACCTCTACCTCGACTCGTTCTTCGACATCACTCCCTTCATCCATGAAGGCAAGAACAGGGTCGCGGCGTTCGTGTTCCGCTACAGCACCGCCTCCTGGATGCTCGA
>JAILKX010000214.1 GCA_024693415.1 Bacilli bacterium | reverse complement strand
CCTGCGAGATCAAGATCCGTCCGTTCAATGCCTTTGGGGACTTCATATTGCTCGCGCCGAGCTGGAACGGGACGCCTTATGACGAATACATCGCGCTCGAATATTACGTCCCCTCGGGATTGAACGGGCCGGATGCGATGCTGCGCGACAATGACTCGATGCGGCTTCCGAAGAAAGCCGGCGTCAAGGTGTATAAGGTGAACTCTAAATTAGGAGTATACCAATCGGGTTTGCGCGAGGAGATGCTGAGTGGCTCCACGGTGATAGGCAATAGGAGGCTTGATGTTGCCTATGACAATTCCTCTAGGTCCAACATACTGATCCAGATGCTCGATAAATCGAGCGGATCTGCTTCCTTATGCGATTACTTCATCGCCTCCGATTCGACGCAGGAGATAACTGAGGGCAATGCGACCCTGCACCTAAGGGATGCCTTGTTTGGGGTGGGGGATGGGTTCAATGGATCGAACTTCTCCGATTTGACGTTCTCCGATGGGTCGAAGCTGCCTTACCGCTTCAAAATAAAAGAGGCGACCGCGACGTTCGCGACCGTCTCCATCGAGGCTCAGTAGGGCTTCCTGTTATCTAGACTCAGATATTTTTCATACAGGGCTAGGCACGCGTCGCGGTCTAGCTCTTTTAATAACGCTTCCCGGTTCTCGGGGCGCAGCCTCTTGTAGAACACGTCGTCCCGGAAGCCGATTCTGTCGGTGTCGACGATGTTGCAGCCGTAATAGATCTTGTCGATGTTGGCCCAAAGTATCGCGCCTAGGCACATCGGGCAGGGCTCGGCGGTCGTGTAGATCTCGCAGCCGGACAAGTCGAACGTCCCGAGATTCTTGCAGGCGTCGCGGATCGCCATGACCTCGCCATGGCAGGTCGGGTCATTCTGCCTGATCACCTGGTTATGGCCTCTGCCGATAACCTTGTTGTTTTTGACGATGACGGCGCCGAAGGGGCCGCCATGGCCCTCGACGATGCCAAGAGTCGCCTCGTCGATGGCTTCTTTCATGAATGGATTCATCTCTATGTATCAACCTCGGGCCAATTGTACCCCTTTATACCAAATTAAACAACACACGCATGCGTGCGCGGAGAGCGCACCAAATACCAGTGCTTGATTGTGCATGTTGCACAAGGATATGAAAGTGCAAAAATATTTCTTGAATCGCGCTGGCGTCGCGCGTATTATCACCGCTGGACGCAAATAAAGGGCTTCGGCCTGTTTTATTTGACCCGGTGTATGACACGCCGGGAATTGTGTGAGAAAAAGCGAAAGGAAAAGAACACTCATGCCAACAATTAACCAATTAGTTAGGCAAGGCCGTGAATCCATGGTCAAAAAGTCCAAATCTCCTGCTCTCGGCAAGAGATGGAACTCCCTAACCAAGCGCCAGAGCAACCAAGCCTCTGCGCAAAAGCGTGGCGTCTGCACCCGTGTGGGCACCATGACCCCGAAGAAGCCGAACTCCGCGCTTCGCAAATACGCCCGTGTCCGTCTGAGCAACGGATATGAAGTCACCGCCTACATCGGCGGCGAGGGCCACAACCTCCAAGAGCACTCCACCGTCATGATCCGCGGCGGCCGCGTCAAGGACCTCCCTGGCGTCCGCTACCACATCATCCGCGGTTGCCTTGACTGCGCCGGCATCGAAGCCCGCCGCCAGGGCCGTTCGCTCTACGGCACCAAGAAGCCGAAGAAATAAGGAAAGGAGATCATAGACTATGCCACGTAAAGGTTCTGTCGAGAAGCGCGATGTCCTTCCCGATCCTATCTATAATTCCAAGCTCGTCACCCGCTTGATCAACCGCGTCATGCTCGATGGCAAAAGGGGCACCGCCCAGACCATCATCTACAAGGCGTTCAAGCAGATCGAGGAAAAGACCGGCAAGCCCGCGATCGACGTCTTCGCCACCGCGGTCAACAACATCATGCCGGAAGTCGAACTCAAAGTCCGCCGCATCGGCGCCGCCAACTACCAGGTCCCGGTCGAGGTTTCCCCCGAGAGGAAACAGACCTTAGGCCTCCGTTGGCTCGTTACCTATGCCCGCCTCCGCGGCGAGAAAACCATGGAGAACAAGCTGGCCGCTGAGATCATCGACGCCGCCAATGGCGTCGGCGCTTCCATCAAGAAGAAGGAAGACATCCACAAGATGGCCGAAGCCAACAAAGCTTACGCCCATTACCGTTGGTAATCTGAAAGGAGAATCCCAATGGCTGACGAAAACGTTATCCAGGAGAGCGAGGTCTACGACCTTCCTCACACCCGCAACATCGGGATCATGGCCCACATCGACGCGGGCAAAACAACTACCACCGAGCGCATCCTCTATTACACCGGCCGCACCCACAAGATCGGCGAGGTCCACGAAGGAACCGCCACCATGGACTGGATGGTTCAGGAACAGGAGAGGGGCATCACCATCACCTCTTCCGCCACCACCTGCTTCTGGAAGGGCACGCGCTTCAACATCATCGACACTCCGGGGCACGTCGACTTCACCGTCGAAGTCGAGCGCTCCCTCCGCGTCCTCGACGGCGCGGTGACCGTCCTCGATTCCAAAAACGGCGTCGAGCCCCAGACCGAGACCGTCTGGCGCCAAGGCACCAAATACAACGTCCCCCGCATCGTGTTCTGCAACA
This sequence comes from Bacilli bacterium, assembly GCA_024693415.1. The sequence goes on along the minus strand of JAILKX010000214.1, from coordinate 5,119 downwards.
AGATGGACGCGACCGGCGCGGACTTCGACATGTGCGTCGAATCCCTCCACGAGAGGCTCGGCGCCAACGCCGCCGCGATCCAGTGCCCGATCGGCAGGGAGAGCGGATTCAAAGGCTGCGTCGACCTCATCGAGCGCAAAGCCTACATCTATGAGGGCGACAAGAAAGACGCCCCGACCATCACCGACGTCCCGGAAGAGCTCTCCGACAAGGTCGAATTGCTCCGCATGACCCTCCTCGAAGCCATCGCCGAATTCGACGATGACCTCGCGATGCAGCTCATCGAAGGCGAAGAGCCCTCGGTCGAGCTCATCAAGGCCACCATCCGCAAAGGCGTCTTGTCCGGAACCTTCTTCCCGGTCCTCTGCGGCACCGCCTACAAGAATAAGTGCGTCCAGCCCTTGCTCGACGCCGTCGTCGATTATCTTCCCTCCCCGCTCGACATCCCGGGCGAAAAGGGAACCCTCCGCGACGAACCCTATGTCTGCGAACCGACCGATAAAAAGCCGTTCGTCGGTCTTGCCTTCAAGATCGCGACCGACCCGTTCATCGGCCGCCTCGCCTATGTCCGCGTCTATCAGGGCGTCCTGAAGAGCGGATCCTATGTCTACAACAGCTCCCGCGGCGTCAAGGAGCGCATCGCCCGCTTGGTGCTCATGCACGCCAACCACCGCCAGGAGGTCGAATGCCTCCACGCCGGTGAGATCGGCGCGGTCGTCGGACTCAAGTCCACCACGACCGGCGACACCATCTGCGACGAAGCAAACCCCGTCGTCCTCGAAAACCTCGTCTTCCCCGAACCGGTTCTTGAAGAAGCGGTTGAGCCGAAGAGCAAAGGCGATCAGGAGAAACTCGGCAACGCCCTCATCAAGCTCGCCGAGGAAGACCCGACCTTCCGCGTCCGCACCGACCAGGATTCCGGCCAGACGATCATCGCCGGCGTCGGCGAACTTCAGCTCGACGTCCTCATCGACCGCCTCCGCCGCGAGTTCAAGGTCGAGGTCAACGTCGGCGCCCCGCAGGTCAACTACCGCGAAACCATCCGCAAGACCGGCGAAGCGCAGGGCAAATACGTCAAGCAGACCGGCGGCCACGGCCAATACGGCGACGTCCACATCCGCTTCGAGCCGAACCCCGGCAAGGGCTTTGAGTTCGTCGATGGCATCGTCGGCGGCGTCGTTCCGAAGGAATTCATCAAGCCGACCCAACTCGGTTTGGAAGACGCCCTCAACCGCGGCATCCTCGCGGGCTACCCCGTGATCGATGTCAAGGCGACCCTGTTCGACGGTTCCTACCACGACGTCGACTCGAGCGAAGCAGCCTATAAAGTCGCCGCCTCGCTCGCGTTAAAGAACGCCGCCCCCAAGTGCGACCCCGTCATCCTCGAGCCGATCATGAAGGTCGAGATCACGGTTCCGGAGCAGTATTACGGCGACGTCATCGGCGACGTTGCGCGCCGCCGCGGCAACATGACCGGCGAATTGCAGCGCGGAAACGCCAAGCAGATCGACGCGGAGATCCCTCTGTCCTCGATGTTCGGCTACGTCACCGACCTCCGCTCCCTCACCCAGGGCCGCGGCAACTTCACGATGTCCTTCGACCACTATGGCGAAGTCCCGAAGTTCGTCCAGGACGAAATCGTGAAGAAAGCGAGCGGAAAGTAATCGATATCCTTACTTTGTAAGGTATTGATAAACCGCGACGCTTGCTCTATTATTAACAAGCCAAAACGTAAACCAATTTTGGAGGAAATCACTAATGGCAAAAGAAAAATTCAATCGCGACCGCGTCCATCTTAACGTTGGCACCATCGGTCACGTCGACCACGGCAAGACCACCCTTACCGCGGCGATCACCCACGTCCTCTCGCTCAAAGGCCTTGCCAAAGACATGGCCTACGGCGCGATCGACGCCACCCCTGAGGAAAGGGCCCGTGGCATCACGATCAACTCCGCCCACGTCGAGTACGAGACCGAAAGGCGTCACTACGCCCACGTCGACTGCCCGGGGCACGCTGACTACATCAAGAACATGATCACCGGCGCCGCTCAGATGGATGCCGCGATCCTTGTCGTCGCCGCCACCGACGGCGTCATGCCCCAGACCCGTGAGCACGTCCTGCTCGCCCGTCAGGTCGGCGTTCCTCAGATCATCGTCTTCCTCAACAAGTGCGACATGGTCGACGACCCCGAGCTCATCGAGCTCGTCGAGATGGACGTCCGCGACCTTCTCAACAAGTACGAATTCCCTGGCGATGACTGCCCGGTCATCAAAGGCTCCGCCCTCAAGGCTGGCCAGGTCACCTCGCCGGATGCACCGGATGCCGCCTGCATCAACGAGCTCATGGAAGCCCTTGACAGCTACATCCCCGATCCCGCCCGCGAAGATGACAAGCCCTTCCTTCTCCCGATCGAAGACGTCATGACCATCTCCGGCCGTGGCACCGTCGTCACCGGCCGCGTCGAGCGTGGCATCATCAAGATCAACGACGACGCCGAAATCGTCGGTATCCGTCCGACCCAGAAGACCGTCGTCACCGGCCTCGAAATGTTCCGCAAGACCCTCGACTTCGCTCAGGGCGGCGACAACATCGGCGCGCTTCTCCGCGGCATCACCCACGACCAGGTCGAGCGTGGCCAGGTCCTTGCGAAGCCCGGATCCATCGTCCCGCACAACAAGTTCACCGGCACCACCTACATCCTCACCAAGGAAGAAGGCGGCCGCCACACCCACTTCTTGAACGGCTATCGTCCTCAGTTCTTCTTCAGGACCACCGACATCACCGGCACCATCACCCTTCCCGCGGGAACCGACATGGTCATGCCTGGTGACCACATCACCTTCACCGTCGAGCTCATCCACCCGATCGCCATGGAAAAGGGAACCAAGTTCTCCATCCGCGAAGGTGGCCGCACCGTCGGCGCTGGCACCGTTGCTGACATCCTTAACTAAGGCTGATAAAAGCAAACCCCAAGTCCTCGGATTTTTCCGGGGACTTTTTTATGTGTTCAAGTTTCCGCGCACAAAACTTCGAAAAAATGAATATCAAATAATATAATTTGCCGTATAGTAGTGGTGGAAGGATAAAAGAGTTTCCATGCAGTTCAACCTCTCTTTCGACTATGCGGCGCTCGCGATCATGGCGATGCTCGCCATATCGATGGTTTTCCGCAGCCAATTCCGCGGCGTGAGCAACAAGATCTTCATGGGCGGCCTGATCGTCACCGTCCTCGCGACCGTGTTCGACATCCTCGCCTCGATGCCGATGTTCTCGTCCGACGCCTTGACGGCCCTTAACACCGTCTTCTTGATCCTAAGGCCCACGATCATCCTGTTCCTCTTCTTGTACGCGATCACGCTCGTGAAGACCTATTACGTGCTCGTGAAGAAGAAATACCTATTGGCGGTCGCCATGGCGCCTTATCTGCTTCTATTCGTCTTGCTCATCGTCAATCTCTTCAACGGCTGCATCTTCACCTATACCCCAGGCCCCGATGGCGCGGTTTACGCGAGGGGACCGCTCATGTGGGTGTTCTACGTGGTGGCCTTCCTCTATGGCTTCGCGGCCCTTGGGGCGGTCATCATCAGCCGCCAGTTCCACTCGGTTCGCCAATTCGTCCCCGTTTTGGGCGCGACCGTGTTCCAAATCGGCTCCTCCTTGTTCCAGCTCTTCGTCGGTTCGATCCTCGTTGAGATGTTCATGAGCTCGCTTACCTGGCTCACCCTTTCCGCCTTCGTCGAGAACGCGGAGTACATGTTCGACTACAAGACCCGCCGCCCGACCCTCAACGCCTTCGTAAACGACGTCGAGTTCCGCTTCAGCGTGCACGGCTCCTTCGCGGTCATGTTCGTCCACGTCGACAACACCGCGGTCCTATATAACCTCTATCCGCACGAGAAAGCCTACGGATTGCTCCGTTTCATGTCGAACGAGATGATTGCTAGGGCCCGCGCGTTCGACCACGGAGCGGCCCTTTATTACATCGGGGAGTCGACGTTCGCCTTCGTCTTCAAGGAGAAGGGGAAGGGCAATGATATCCTCGCCTCGCTTCACGAGTATTTCTCCGACCACATAAGCCTAGGCGAGGTGACGTTCCGCTTCCTCATCTCGACCTGCATCGTCGAGTGCCCCGAGGATTGCGATAATTTGGACGCCTTGCTCTCCTTCTCGACCTCCTACCATCACTTGACCCCCGAATCGGGCAACGTGGACCTCAAGCCCTACCGCAAGGAGGGCGGGAACGTCCTCGTCGAATTAGACAGGATCATCGAGCGCGCGATCAGGGAGAAGAGCTTCAGCCTTTACTATCAGCCGATCTATTCGATCAAGCAGAAGAAGTTCCTGACCGCCGAGGCGTTGCTCCGCTTGGACGATCCTTCGTTTGGTTTGGTCATGCCGGGCCTCATGGTTCCCTATTCGGAGAGGTGGGGCAAAATCGGGATGATCGGCGACATCGTGCTTGAGAAATCCTTCGCCTTCTACGCCGAGAGGATGAAGGACGTCCTCGCATACGTGGAGATCAACCTCTCGCCTCTGCAGCTATTAGATCCTAACCTCATCCCGAAAATCGATGGCTTGGCCAAGCGATATGGCCTTTCGCCTGAGTGCATCGTCTTCGAGATCACCGAGACCGTCGCGGTCCAGGATAACCCGGACATCATCGCCTCGATCAATGGGCTCGCCAATGCCGGCTACCGCATCGCGATCGATGACTTCGGCACCGGATATTCCAACATCGCAAGCTTCGACGGCATGAAGATCTCGATCGTCAAATTCGACATGTCTTTGGCGAAAATCCTTGCAAAAGGCGAATATGATGAGTTCTTTGTGTCGCTTTTCAAGATGTTCCAGGACCGCAATATCGAGGTCCTCATCGAAGGCGTGGAAGACGAGAATCTCGCCAAGAAAGTCATCGGATTGGGCTGCGACTACATCCAAGGCTACTATTACTGCAAACCGATTCCAGAAGCCGATTTCGCGGCCTTCATAACCGAAAAGAACAAGTAGTGGCTTTGCGTGCGCGCCCGCAAAACGATTGGAAAAGTTTTGGACGTGTACTATATTACCCTACATGGAAAACACATTGCCCGACACCTCAAGCAAAACCGTCACCTATGC
>JAILKX010000075.1 GCA_024693415.1 Bacilli bacterium | reverse complement strand
GGACCGCAAGGCGGCGAAACTTTCCGGGGGCGAAAAACAACGCGTCTGCATCGCCCGCGCTCTCGTTGGCAAACCCGCTTTCCTCATCGCCGACGAGCCTACGGGCAACCTCGACGCAAGCAATCGCATCGGCATCATGCGTATCCTGAAGTCGATATCCAAGCGCACCCTTGTCTTGCTGGTCTCCCACGAGAAGGACCTCGTCGAAGAATACAGCGACCGCATCATCAAATTGGAAGACGGGCGCGTTATCAGCGATTCCGAGGAGTCCCAAACTGAAAACGCCGCCTTCCCAAAGAGCCAGGGGCGAGAAACCGTTGTCCCCTTACGGAAGACGAAGCGGAAAAGAGCCCGCGTTTTATCGGGTTTCCTTGCAAGCATCGCCATGGTGGCGTCTTGCTTTGCCGTGGGCTTGGTCTCTGGCAAGGCCGAAGCGTCCGACAACCTTCCTCAAAACGTTTACCTCATGAGTGGCCCGCTCAAGGTCGAAGACCGCGTTGCGCTTGCCCCGTTTGCTTACTTCAGGAATAGTCTAGAAACCTATGGCCTCGTCCTTGGCGATTCGCAAATCTCGCAGCATGAATTCTATGGAAGCGTTACCCTGCTCCCGTTCGATTTCTATGACGGCAACGCTGACTGGCCATACGAGGAGGACGACGTCGTGATCACCCTAGGCGCCGCGCAAAGCCTGATTCAGAACTCCTATTCCGTGAACGGAACCTCCTATCGCAACTTAACACTCGGACAATATGGCGTGACATCGCCGGAGGATCTTGTCGGGATGCGGTTTAGAAACGGCTATTCGATTCGGAAAATAATCCCCGGAAGCGAAAACGTGGGATATGTTAATCCCCGTTCGTTCTATCGGGAAGGCGCCCCGATTAATTTAGGCACGGTGGGCGAGCCGATTTATCTTTCCTTCACCTATTATTCTTCTTTGGTTTTCCGCCGTCTTACCGGCATCGATGTCGGGGATGCGGGGATTGTTGTTCCCCCCTCCCACCCCCTTTCTTCGCGCGGAAGCGTCGACATTGGAGGACAGCATTACTCCATCCAAACCTCTGCCGCGTTGGATGGCTTTGACGAAGCGGTGGTACCTGTGTACCTCTCCTCTTATCTTCGCGGAGAAAGCATCACCTTGGCTTATGCGTGGGACAATGGCTCGTTCCGAAAGCTGATTGGTTCCTATAAGAAAGCGAATGCAGTTTCTTACTACGACATTGTTTTGGGCAGGATCAACCAAACGAAGACCGTTATTGCTGCGGTCTCGGGGGCTGTCGGGCTCGCCTTGCTGGCGGCTACCATATATTTCCACGCAATCGATCTGGGCCTTTATTTCCGAGAAAACAAGGACGAGTATGTCGTCTATCGCTGCCTTGGCATTTCACGCTCGCGCTTATATCGAAGAAGCCTGGCGGGCGCCGTTTTGGGTGCGATACCTCCCATTGCCGTTGGCTCGGTGGCGGGCGTGTTGGTTGTCGCTTTCCTTTGTCGGAGCGAACAGACTGCCTTGTTCTTATCACTCAACATTGGCACGTTTGCCATTGGCGTCATCGCTGCATTGATTCTGGTACTTTCGCTGTGCGCGGTACTTTTGATAGGCAAATTCTTACCTAATGCGGCCGAGTTCAAAAGAATTAATGGTCAACCTCAGTAGAACGAGACACGCGCAAGTCGTAAAAGGCAGCTAGTAGGCATGGCGGAAATTGAATGATCAACCGATCGTTGGGACAATTTATGGCGTCTGCATAAACTGGGCGGGCCCAGGCGTTTTGATTACGGCCTTGGGTTGAAGGCATATATGCCGGCGACAGGGGTTAGCTGGACCGTGCAATTCGCACCATCGGGACAGGGGACGACCCTTTCCTTATCAAAGGTCAGGTAATAATCGGTGCCCTCGTATTGGTCAATTGAGGCGAAATGTCCCTCGTCGTCGAGGATGATGTTTTCGGTCCTGAGGCTGTATTTGCTTTTTATTGCTTCGGCCGTGGCGTCCTTTTCTTCAAAGATATCTGTTTTGACGAAGTAATAGTCTTTCAGTTCGCCGCCTTCGATATAGGTCTGCCCGGGGGAGGATTCCAACGTGATGAGGGTTCCGGTGTATTTCAATACGAGCCTATCGCCCGCGATCAACTTGTAATCCGGTGCCTTAATGCGTGCGAGGCTGCCGCCGAATGTTGTGTCGTTGAAAAGCAAGTGGGCGACGGGGACGCCATCCCTTTCAAGGTGGCGGAAATTATAGGCCGCGGTCATGGTTGTCGTGTTGAAGTTGGAGTCGCTTGAGCTGGAGCTGCTTGAGCTGGAGCTGCTTGAGCAACCGCTTAAGGCTACCGCGGATAGGGCGATCCATAGACAATTCCTGAATTCCATTTTGGTTCCTCCTTGGTCATTTGACTATGTGGATGGTCAATTTATTGGAAAGATTATTGGTCTGCTTAAAAGCATAGGTTTCTTCGTATTCGATGGTAATCGATGCCACAGCGGATTCCAATGCCGCATCGGCAAAGCGAATGGTGTAGAGGGTGTCATTGAAGTCAAATTCTCGAAGCATCTCTCCGCTCCCTAGCCATGCGATTTCGTAAAGGGGAGAGTCGGAGAAGACGAAACAGTCATCTGTGAGGACGACGGCCGCGGGGCCTCTAAACAGGGCGTGGATTCCGATTACGTGTTGGAACCCTTCGCCGATGTGCGCCGAAAAGGAGGGCTCTTCACCGTTTTGTTTCTCGATGAGGCCCCAATCATCACGTCCGTCTTTTTGATAAAGGTTTGCCGCGAATCCGACGATCTCGGTTGGGCCACAGCCGGCCCTGCCTTCGCAGGGGTCCGCGTTCGATTGCGTGGTTACGCAACACGAAAGAAGCAAGGGCAATATAATTGCAGAAAAACGTAAAAACCTCGCAAAACGCATATTATTCTCCTAGTTTTTCATGGGATCGTGGTGTTCGTCGTAATCCATTTCGATTTGCGCGTCGAGCGTCGCAAAAGCGTCGCTGCCCGAGATGTCCACCCTGGAATTCCAGAAGGAAACGACGTGGAACTGGCTAACGTAGAAGATCCGGAACACATCGGTGCCGTCGGTAATCACGAATAGGTAGCTTGCACCCATCAGCATGCCCTCGGGATTCCTTTTCGTATCTGGACCGGCAAGCCTTTCATAATATCCGAAATAGTCGTTGTCCAAGGCGTCGATTGAGTTGACGATGGCCTCGGCCTCGAGGCCTTTGAATTCGTATATTGGGACAGAGTAAGAGTAGACTTCATTTTCAGAGCGGCCGAGACCGTATGTCTCTATTGTGTAATTGCCGTTGACCCCGTTGTATTCAAGCGCTGCCAAAAGTCTAGATTCCTTGGGGGTGCCATCCATTTCACCGCTTCCATTAACGTTAGGAACATAGAGATAGTAATAAGCGGTGATTCCGTCTGTTGCGAGCAGCGCGGCCTTGGATGAGGAGCCGTTTATTCGATACAGTTCAAATCCGCCGAGTCCGGCCAAATACTCGTTGACGTCCTTCGTGATTTTGCCAATCCATTCGCCCTTGACTTCCTCGATGGACTTCCCGTCGATGCAGCGGGGAAGGGCGTCTCGTTCTGCCTCCAAATAGCGTTTTCCGTCCACGAGGAGCTCCGCTTCGTTGGGCTCCATTCTCGTGTCTTCCGGGATGGCTTCGCCCGTGCCTGGGGCATAGGTGGGCTGCGTGCCGCCCGACAAGCCGATGGCCAGTGGAATTGCTACGACCAACGCGGCGAGAACGGAAGGGATGGCGACCTTCGCCCAAATGGGCAATCCTACCTTCTTTCCGTATGGGTTCGGCGCGATTGCGCTGAGCCTGTCGTTGGCTCTTTTCGCGACCAGTTTTTCCAAGTTCATTTGAGCTCCTTTCTGAGCTTTTCCATTGCTTTGGCGTAGATGCGCCTCGCCGTCGAGTCGGGGATTCCGGTCTCCGCGACGATCTCCTCCCATGTGTAGGAGAAGGCCGCCTTGTAATAGACGACGATGGCTTCTTTGTTGGTCAGGAGCGGCTCTATTTGGATAAGGAGGGTGTTTGAGCGGTCGTCTTCGCCGTAGGAGTCATCAATGGTGTCGATGGTTTCCACGCGGTCTCTCTTCTTGACGAAGTCTATGGCCTCGTTTTTCGCGATGGCGCAGAGGAACGATTTCAGGCCGCTTGGGTCCTTTACCGTTTTCGCCCTTTCCATGGCTTTCAGGAAGGCCGCACTTAAAACGTCGTCGGCATCGTCTTTGTTGCTGACGTAGGTCGCGATGACGAAATACAGCAGGTTCCTATATTCCAGGTACACCTTTTCCGTTGCCTTGGCATCACCGCGGATGAAGCCGATGGCGGTCTTGGTCGATACGCTCATTTTCCTCCTCACTATATATGACGAAGAAAGGCGCGGAAACTGCTCACTTATTATTTCCCATCCAAGGATTTTTTCGCGTTTGCGATCGCCAGGGCCAGCCTTTTCTCGAATTCTTCCTTTCCCTCAAGACGCGGACGGGCCACCCTTCGTTCACGCAGAGCGTTGCGTAGAATTCGCGTTCGAGCGAGTCTTTGATAGGCAAAAGAGCCAATATGTGGGACCAAGACAATTGTCGTGACAGTGAAACGACTTTCTCCCTTTCCGGAAATTGCTGATGAAAGCTTCGAGATATCTATGAATGCACTGATATCTGGTATGGAGCAGTATAGGAGATGACTATTGTTGTTGCGTTTGTTTGCTGTATATAGTTGGGAAGAATAAAAGAGGATGCCATTAAAGAATGAGAATGCCTCTATTCCAGACAGCGGGATCCATGCTCTGTCTTCCTGAATATCTTGATGGTATCGCCGGTGTGTACCAGACTCCAAAGTGTTACTATGTTGAAGAGTTTGATAAGAACTTTTCGCCAAAAGAAAAGCTTAAGCCGCCCGGACAGCTTTTTGAGTAAACCATAAGGATGATATTGATTATGAGACCTGATATAGATTTTAAGAATTATACTGACAGTGACTACGAGGCATTATGCTCCTTTCTCATTGCTCTAAATGAGAACAATGACAGCCACATTAACTGGAACTGGGCAAGGCTGGAATGGATGATTGAACATCCAGAATTTGATAAGAGTCTAAAGAATTCCATAGGCCTTTGGACTGTGGATGGCAAAATCGTTGGCGCTGCTATCTACGATATGTATTTTGGCGAGGGCTTTTGCGGAGTACTTCCGGAGTATAAAGATTTATATAAGGCCGTTCTGGAGTACGCCTGCAAAGAGCTTAGGGATGGTTCCGGCTTTGGGCTGGCAATTTGCGATGAGAATGCGGATGAAATAGAGATGGCAAAGAGCCTTGGATTTACACCATCGGACCAGGATGAGACCATCATGGAAAGGAGTCTTTCTGATTCGCTTGAAGCAAAACTCCCAGACGGTCTTAAGTTCTTTTGTCCGGATCCTGTGAAAGATGCTTATGACATTCAATGGCTTTTCTGGCAGGGATTTGATCATGGTGAGGATAAAGCTGAATTTGAGCGTGAAGAGGAGATTGTCCCAATGGTCAGGAAGCATTTTAATAAGGACTTAGGTGTTGCAGCAGTAAATGAAAAGGGAGAAATGGTGGCC
>JAILKX010000155.1 GCA_024693415.1 Bacilli bacterium | reverse complement strand
AGAAATGATCGAGACCGGCGGCCACCTCCCTGGCGTCGACATCCTGAGGTAATCGGCGATGCGTAAAAAGCTATTACTCGGCAACTGGAAGATGAACAAGACCCCCTCCGAGGCGAAGGAATTCGCCCGTGGGTGCGGGGAAATGGTCTCTTATGCCGTTGCCAAGGGGATCGACGTCGGCGTCGCCCCGACCTTCGTCTGCCTCGAAGGCGTGAAGGAACTCGCTCCGAAGGACCTCATCGTCTCCGCCCAGAACTGCAACGAGAACGATCACGGCGCCTTCACCGGCGAAATCTCGATCCTGATGCTCAAGGAAATCGGCATCGACTGGGTCATCCTCGGTCATTCCGAACGCCGCGAATATAACGGCGAGACCTCCGAGAAGTGCAACCTCAAGATCAAGGCCTTGCTCGCCAACGGCATGGTCCCCGTGTATTGCTGTGGCGAATCCCTCGAAACCTTCGAGGCCGGCAAGACCAAGGAGTGGGTCGAAGAACAGATCCGCGCCGGTCTAAAGGACCTCTCGGCCGAGGAAGTCGCCAAACTCGTCATCGCCTATGAGCCCATCTGGGCCATTGGCACTGGCAAATCCGCGACCAAGGAAATCGCCGAAGACACCATCGCGTTCATCCGTGGCGTGGTCAAATCCCTCATCGGGGAAAAGGCCGAAGACGTCCGCATCCTCTATGGCGGTTCCGTCAAGCCGGGCAACATCGCCGAATACATGTCCATGCCGGACATCGACGGTGCCCTCGTCGGCGGCGCGTCCTTGACCCTAGACTCCTACAAGGGTCTTATCGAAGGGCTGGTAGGCTAATATGGCATACGCCTCTTTCAACAAGGGGCAGCAAGAAAGACCGGTGAACAATCGGGTCAACGAGGCTGGGTTCAACCAGTCCAAGGCCCTGGCCAAAGTCTATGGCTACATGTTCCTTGGCTTGCTCATCACCGGCGTTGTCTGCTTCTTCGCCTCCTGGTTCTTCTCCTCCCATATCAACGAGCTCCTCAATAACGGCGAGTCCGTCGGCGGCTGGGGCGTGGCCCTCGTCGCTTCCTGGATCGTCTCCGGGCTCATCTGCATCATCCTCTCCTTCGTCATTCCGGTGAAAGCCGCGTTTGGCAAGAGCAGCCTCTGGTTCCCATACATCCTCTTCACGGTGTCGATGGGCGTGCTGCTGACCGCGGTCCTATTGACCGGCATCAAGTTCTACATCGTCGGCGAAGCCTTCGGCATCACGACCTTGGTCTTCGGTGGCATGGCTCTCATCGGTTGGAGGTCGAAGAGAGACCTCTCGATCTTCGGGTTCATCGCGATGATGATCCTGTGGAGCATCCTGGTGTTCTCCATGGTCGGGATCATCACCCTGGCCTTCACCGGGTGGAACGCGAATGCGACCTTCTGGTTCAACATCGGCATCGAAGGGGCGATCATCGGCGTGCTTCTCATCGTCACGATGGTCGATTCCTGGCGCATCAAGAAGATCCTCACGAACGCGGGCGATTGCGAGAACATGTATCTCTACGGCGCCTTCGTCATGTACACCGACTTCATCGCCATCTTCCTCCGCGTCCTCTACATCCTCGCTAAACTCCAACGCAACTAAGCACTTGCTAGCAAGTGGACGGCAACCCCGTCCACTTTTTCTTATGCACGCGTGCGCTAAATCCTTATAAATACAAAAGCAGCGAGGGTTTGCAGGGGATTTACGGGCATCCGTTCACGCCAAATAGAATCCTCATGGGTCAGAAGTCTCGTCCGCGCGAAGGAGGTTGGCTACATTAATGTCAAGCAGACAGAAATCATCTCGAAGGAAGCCTTTTGCAATCGGTGGATAGACACCATGGAAACCATTGAAGTAGAACAGATTATCGCCCATAACATCCGCGACCTGCGCAAGAGCAAGGACATCTCCCTATAGGCTAAGAAAATCCCTTCGCCCTCCTTGATCGGAGGGCTTTTTCTGATGGGGAGCGCGTTGTTAATGTATGTATGCGCGGGCGAGTTTTGGTACACTTAATGAAACAAAGGAGAATCATACTATGGTCAAATTCTATAAATGCATGCACTGCGGCTCCGTCGTCGCCAAGCTCAACGCCCTCGGACCCGTCCCGGTTTGCTGCGGCGAACCGATGAAGGAACTCAAGGCCGGCACCGTCGAGGCGAGCCTAGAGAAGCACATCCCCGTCGCCAAGATCGAAGGCGATAAGGTGGAAGTGGTAGTCGGCTCCGTCCTCCACCCGATGCTTCCGGAACACTTCATCGACTGGGTCTACCTCGAAACCGAAAAAGGCGGATCCTTCTACTTCCTCAAGCCCGGGGAAGAGCCCAAGGCCTGCTTCGCCCTTCTCCCTGGCGAGAAGCCCGTCGCGGTCTATGCCTACTGCAACCTCCACGGCCTCTGGAAGAGCGAACTCTAATCCAAACTCACGATCAAGAACGAGGAGACGCACCCGCGCCTCCTTTTTCTATATTTATATACGCGTACGCACTCGTATGTACTCGCGTATATACCCGCGCCTTGTGCTCCCAAAATAATAACTATCAACACCCTTGGAAGGGCTTTCAGCAAAAATGTTGAAAATAAGTGTTGATTCAGCCATCGATTCGTCTAGAATATGCGGAGCGCTCAGGCAGGGGAGACCCTCCAAAAGGCGCTTGTTCAACCCCCTTCAACTAAGTTGAAAGAGGGCCCCGAAAAAATGTTTAAAAAAACATTGACATAGGGACCGGTTGAGCATAATCTATTCGAGCACGCACCCCAAGGGAGACCTTGATGCGAGAGCAATGCGTGCAACTGATCTTTGAAAACTAAACAGATAGACAACAAACACAAACGTCGATTCTTTTAAACGAATCATAGACAACCAGATAGTTCCAAGGGACTAGGTCAAATCAACATTGAGTAATCAAATTGATATTTTCATTGAGAGTTTGATCCTGGCTCAGGATGAACGCTGGCGGCGTGCCTAATACATGCAAGTCGAGCGAGGTAGCTTGCTACCTAGCGGCGAACGGGTGAGTAACACGTAGGTAACCTGCCTTTAAGACTGGGATACCCAGGCGAAAGCTTGGCTAATACCGGATAACAACGGGGATCGCATGATCTCCGCTTGAAAGGTGCGTTTGCACCACTTTTAGATGGACCTGCGGCACATTAGCTAGTTGGTGAGATAACAGCCCACCAAGGCGAGGATGTGTAGCCGACCTGAGAGGGTGACCGGCCACAATGGGACTGAGACACGGCCCATACTCCTACGGGAGGCAGCAGTAGGGAG